>CANEVK010000061.1 GCA_947442115.1 Bacteriovoracaceae bacterium
ATATGGCCACTGAGCGATTAAAGATTTCTTTTCTTTTTAGAATGGAGATACCCGTACCAACATCGGGGGCCGGTGTAACAAGTGGCTTAAGTTCTAAATGGTGAAGATCCCCTAAATGGTCTTGAATAAAAAGAACATACCTTTTCTCCCCCGCTGACCCACCATGACTTTTTAGGCGAGAACATGCATGAATGAGTTTAAGGGATTTCATTTTCGAAGGAGGTGACTCTTTTTCAAGGATTGAAATTATCTTCTGTTGCTCATCTTGGGAAATAAATGAAAATTCACCGGAGCAGTTTTTCTCTTCAAGCATTTTTAAAGCTTTCTTGGAAATTGAGCGCCCCTTTTTTAGAGCATCTTTTTCTAACTCCTTCACATATTGAGGCCTCTGACATTGACTACCAGATAGACCTGACTGATAGCTTTTATAAAATGACTCTCCCCTAAACTGAACTCCAAAAAATTTATGGGCCATATAAAGTCTTATAAGATCTAAATCAAGCTTGCAATTGGTGGCATCATCTAGATCATTGATACCAAACTGAACAGAATCTTTTTTAAGCGGAAGAAAACCAAAATTTTCAATGTGGGGATCACCTGTACAAAGGCCTTGGCGATTTGAGAGCTTACTGATGAGTTTAGAACCTTTTATCATCTCATAAAAATATGGAGGGAATGAGCGCCACTTATCAAAAACACTTTGAGCGTTCTTGAATCTCAGCTCAATGAACTCTTTGGACTGACTAGGGTATATCTTTTGCAGTCGTTGAATCGTAGATTGGGGAATAGATTGAGAATATGCCGCTAGGGTCAAAGAAAAATTAAAAAAAAGCGCCATCAATAACTTCATATTCATAAGTCCTCACTCAAACATCATGGTTCCTAATCGAATCCAATTTGAATTTTCTTCAAGAGCAATTAAATAGTCCTGACTCATCCCCATTGAGGAATTGAGGCTCAGCTTATATTTATTCGATAGAATCTCTTTTATCCTATTAAGATCCTGGAAACACCTTCGGGCCTCTTGCTCAAATTGATCCGTGCGAACAACCCCCATAGTCATAAGACCAAAGAAATTCAATCGCTGACTTTTTTGGAGCTCAAGAATCGCGAGATCTAGATCTTGAAGGCTTTCAAATCCATATTTTTCTACTTCTTTTGAAGTCTTTAATTGTAAAAAGATATTTACATGAGAAAGGAGACGAGACTCCGCATGAATCATTTTTATTAATAAATCGATACTATCCACGGAATGGATCGCCCATAATTTAGGAATCGAAAACAATTGGTTAATCTTATTTGACTGTAAGTGACCAATCATGTGCCAGCGAATTTCAGGACAATTTTCTAACAGCTTGTGTGATTTATCATGAAGTTCTTGAACTTTATTTTCTCCAAAATCCCTTTGTCCAAGATCGTAGTATGATTTAATTTCCTCTGCGGTCCTATTTTTTGAAACAATCACAAGTTGGGATTTATCCTTCAGCAGTGACTTAACTTGTGAGAGCCTTCTAAAGAAATCATTTTGAAGATCAGGGCTCAAGATCCGTCCCCTTACCTTTTTTTTTCTTCTTCAAACTGATTGTAGCTTTTATTTCAAAGTCATACTTCTCAGCAATTTTATCAAACTCATTTGAGACATCTATTTTATCAAGATATGTCCGGAGTTCATTTTTTACAGAAGCTAGGAATTCTGTTTTCGTATTTTTAGCATTATCGACGAGTGAGCCGACAATGTCTTTTGGCAAAGGCAAATCTTTTAAAACGGCACGAACACCTTCTTCAGTCATGAAAGCAGCCGTCACTCCCGTCGTAAGGACCTTTTTGAGAATATCACCGAGCTTCCCGTCCCGATCTCGATCTTTTTCTTCCATTCTATAACTCCTGCGCCCTTTTAGAAAAAGACCTCATGGTTAAGGGAAGATTCGTATTAACGAGAGTTTTCTCAATCATTCCAAGCCCTGGAAGGAAACCTTTAAACTCTATTTCTAGATTATAATTGACCTCAGTTTTACCGCCTCCAAGATCTTTAAGCGTCCATTTTCCATTATTAACCTTCATCATGTCGCCAGTAACAAGAGTCCAGCTGACCTCTTTATTTGGGACATGCTTCAAATTAATAGTATAAGAAATCTCCTTAATGATATTAATGCCAAATTTTACTGTGGCCCCATCTTGAGTTTCTTTTTCAACATTGACAGACTTCATCCCGTCAACAAAATCAGGATATTTTTTATAATCAACTATCGCTTGATAAAACTTTTCAATGGGTACTTCGTAAACTTCTGTCCGATCTGCTCTTGCCATAAAAATTTCCTTTTAATATCTTGGTTTCTTATCAAAATGATGTTCGGCCCTAATGTGGCGAATGGTCCCTGATTCACTTCTCATGACAAGCGAGTGAGTCAAACAACCCCATGGTTTGAAGATAACACCATCTAAAAAGTTTCCTGTCGTGACACCCGTTGCACAAAACATCAGGTGACCTTTGGCCAATTCATCAATTTTAAAAACTTTATTAATGTCTTCAATTCCCATCTTGAGTGCTCGCTCAATTTCACCAGGGTTTCGTGGCTTTAAAATGCCTTGGAATTCTCCACCCAGGCACTGTAATGCAGCTGCAGAGATCACCCCTTCCGGAGCTCCACCAATTCCAAATAATATATCGACTCCAGTATTTGGAGTTGCTGTGGCAATGGCTGCAGAAACATCACCATCACCAATAAGGTTAATCCGCGCTCCAGCAGCTCGAACTTCCTCAATAAGATCTTTATGTCGAGGACGATCAAGAATGATAGCGGTTAAATCTGCGACCCGACATTTTTTGGCATCGGCCAAACGTTTTAAATTTTCAGTCGCTGACAATCTAATATCAAGAAGCCCTCTGGCTTCCCTTCCAGCAGCTATTTTTAACATGTAAGTATCAGGAGCATGTAAGAGCCCGCCCGCTTCTCCAATGGCCATAACAGAAATAGAATTAGGGCCTCCATGAGCGCAGATTGTGGTGCCCTCTAAAGGATCCAGAGCAATTTCAAGTTTAGCACCCTGTCCAGTACCAACTTTTTCACCAATATAAAGCATGGGAGCTTCATCTCTTTCGCCTTCACCAATAACCACAGTTGCATCGCAATCAATTGAATCAAGCATGGCCCTCATAGCGTCAACTGCAGCTTGATCGGCAGCTTTTTCGTCTCCTCTTCCCATTAAACGAGCAGAGGCAATCGCCGCCATCTCAGTTACACGCACGAATTCCATGGCCAGATTTCTATTCATCATTTTGTCCCTGAAAAGAGTTAGTCATTACAAGTCTACAACAAGAAAGGAACTCTATGAAGTTCTAACTCAATTGACGCAGCAAAAAGGCTTGGGCTTCATTAGGTAGTAGATCGTCACTGATACAAGATATAAGCTCTTTTACTTTTTTAAGTCGTTCGATATCTAAATAAGGGTCAAGATTAAAAACCCACTCATCTTCACTTAAGAGCGGTGAATCAACATTTCTTTTAGACAGGATGCGACCTGTTTTTGCACCAACGCCATCTTCCCACTCAAAAAAAGTATCTAAAAATAAAACTTGGACCTTTGAAATTTCACCATCCCCATGTTGCCATATAAAAAGCTCAACCGGGCCGTCAGCACGTAGCCAATACTTAAGGCGTGGTGGAATTTCCAGACCTCCCCCAACTTTATGAATTGGCTTGAGTCTTTTAACAATTTCATTTGTTTTAAGAAACTCACCAACTTGCTCAAGAATCTCTCTTCTTTTGACAAATTCAACTCCAAGTCTATTTTGGGTGCTCCACTTAATAGTACCTGAAATATCCATGTGACTTCCTGGCCAATGAATACTCCCCCGAAGCATGGAGTCAGTGGGAAAAGATGAAGAACTATCCTTAAGAGAAATTTGCATCCCGGTAGAAGAAATGTCTTTTACCTCATATACCCGAGTGCTTTCATCCGCCTTGAAAGTGAGGTAACAAAAGGGAAATCTTGGGAGCACCCTTTTTTCATGTTTTTCAAAATCTGACTTAATAAGATTAAAACGTCTTTCCATAAAACTCCTGAATATTTCTCTATATTAGACTGAATTTTATAGAACTAAAGATAGGTAAAGCTTTCTTTTTGCCGTTACCAATTCTGTCTGATAAATTGGATGGACATGGAAAAAAATGACCTCGAAATTGACAACCTACCCAATAGATTAACTTTTTTTAGAATGTTAATGATACCAGTGGTGGTTTTAGCACTCTATTTTACAGAACAGACTCCAATGCTCCTGATTAACTTTCGGCCATGGCTTGGCCATGTTGCCTGTTGGGTTTTTGTTATGGCCAGTATTACCGATTTTCTTGATGGTTATATTGCTAGAAAAAGAAACATTGTCACCGTCTTTGGATCTTTTTTAGACCCGATTGCAGATAAATTTCTCGTGGTCTCCTCCCTCGTCATGCTGCTTGCTCTCGATCGAGTTCATCCGATCATAGTGATTGTTCTAGTTCTCAGAGAAATGTACATGACTTCCCTTAGACTCCTTGCCCTTTCAGAAGGAGTTGATGTTCCAGTGAGTTCCCTAGGAAAATGGAAAACTGGAACCCAAATGGTCGCCACACCCATGCTGATGATTTATGACCATTTTTTAGGAATGAATCTTCCTCTTATTGGAACAATCCTCATCTATCTTTCTGCTCTCCTCTCTATGTGGTCGGCCCTATTATACTCTCTCAGTATGATTAAAAAGCTCAAAGAGAAACGAGCCGAAAAGAGAAAAATAAAAAAAGAAGCAAAAAGCTAAAGAGAAGTTTCATGATTCATGAATTTGTCGTTGTCTGTGTCTCCCAGACGGCACTAAATGAAAATTTTAAAATAGAGTTAAAAAAACTATTTAAAGACTTTAATCTTCCTCTTTCAAAAGAAGCTGAAAAGATATCAACCTATTCATATCATCACTTGGTTTACTTCAGTTTTGATCATTTAGAATTAAAACTTTTTGAAATATCACTTATTAAATTGAGTTCCATCTTTCTTATCGATACGGCCATCATTCCTCTACATTTGTTCAAGACAAAAAAGAAATTAGTTGTCTTTGATATGGACTCCACTCTTATAACAGCTGAAGTCATTGATGAAATGGCGCAATCCTATGGGATTGGAGAAAAAGTGAAACAGATCACAGCGAGAGCGATGAATGGTGAGCTTAATTTTGATGAATCTCTTAAAGAAAGAGTCTCACTTCTGAAGGGATTTGAGCAGCATCGGATGAATGACATTATAAAAAACCTCCGATTCACCCCTGGGGCCCAGGAATTGTGCCAGGTACTTAAGGCCAAGGGTGTAAAAATGGCCATTGCTTCAGGTGGATTCAACTATTTTGCAGAACACGTTCGAAAAGAATTACAAATTGACTATCTTTTTGCCAATGAGCTTGAGATGCAAAATAATATCCTCACCGGCAAGACAACTGGTCAAATTGTGAATGCTGAGAGGAAATCTCAAATTATTGAAGAACTTGCTCAAAAAGAAAAAATCTCTCTTGAGGAAACTGTAGCGATTGGCGATGGTGCGAATGATATCCCGATGCTTCTAAAAGCTGGACTTGGCATTGCCATACATGCCAAAGATAAAGTGCAGAAAGCGGCGAATTATAGAATTAACTTTGGGCCAATGACTCATGCTTTGAGCTTTATGAATGATGAAAGTTTATAAGAATTTATCCTCTGCTCTCAAAGAAAAAGAGGACGTAACCATTTTAAAAATTTCTCTAAGCGCCGATGTCTTCCCATCTGAAATCTTTGATTTTCCAAATCTTGAAGAAATTTATCTTGAAGGCTCCTGCAAAAGTTTCCCGGATCGAATGACGGAATGGAAAAAAGTAAAAACGATATCCATTAAATGGAATCATTTTTCTGGGGATTTATCTGGGATCCTATCTCTTGAAAGCTTAGAAAATCTTAAAATTATTGAAACGCCAATAAAAATGTTTCTCCTTCCTTTAGGCTTAATTAAGGCACCTTTAAAATTTTTAACCATAAAAAGTTGTGGTCTTGAAAAGCTTCCTGAGGAAATTTCTATGTGCTCAAGCTTGCAGGAATTA
This sequence comes from Bacteriovoracaceae bacterium, assembly GCA_947442115.1. GTDB lineage: Bacteria > Bdellovibrionota > Bacteriovoracia > Bacteriovoracales > Bacteriovoracaceae > Peredibacter. The sequence continues at coordinate 6,092 of CANEVK010000061.1, forward strand.
AGTTTGCCAGGAAATAAACTCTCATCTCTACCCTACTCCTTCACAGACCTCAAAGAACTCAGAAGGTTAAACCTTGATGCCAATCAATTTGAAATGTTTCCAGACCAAATCAAAAAGATGTCTCGTCTTCATCACTTATCCATAGATGGAAATCATTTTTCAGAAGAAGAAAAAGAAAGAATACAAAGAGAGTTTCATTTAACTATTAGTTAAATGATTTTGACTCTCCGACATCTAAAAGAATAAAACTATCACTATTTGATTGTTTTATTCTTTCTTGTGGTTCGTTAAAAGGCTCATCTGTGAGCTGGAAAGTGCCAAAGTGCATACCAATGGATAATTTTGCTCCAAGATCAGCATGGGCCTTGAGCGCATCTTCGGGAGTCATATGATTAATTCTCATCAGCTCTTCAGGATCATAAGCACCTATAGGTAACAAGGCGACATCAGGACTTCCAAGTTTCAATTGAGTATCCTTGTAATAAGAAGAGTAACCAGCATCCCCACCAAAATAAAGTTTAAAATCCTCATTTTGAATGAAGTAGCCCCCCCAGAGACTTTCACATTTATCGAAAAACCCACGGGCAGACCAATGTTGAACAGGGGTGAAGGTCACTTTCACTTGTTTGATGGTGTGCTCATTCCACCAATCCATTTCATGAATATTTTGTACACCATTTTCGGCCAGTAATTTTTTATCCCCCAGTGGTACAAAAAACATCGGTTTAAATTTGGCATCGAGTTGAATTAAAGAGGCGAGATCGAGGTGGTCGTAGTGGTTATGTGAAATGATGACAATATCTATAGGAGGTAAGGCATCAAGACCTATGCCAGGATTTCTGACTCTTTTGGGACCAAAAAATCTTGAGGGGCTTGCCCTATCTGAGAAAATAGGATCCGTGAGAATATTAAGGCCATTTAGTTGTATTAAGAAAGTGGCATGATTGATGAAGGTAACAATGCCCTTTTGCTGTTTATTATGAAGCGGAAAAGGATAATTGTTATTTTTGATTTCTTTGGGCCATGTCGCAGCCGTTCCCTTCATTTTCCAAGCCAATATATCCCAAAATGAAAGACGCTGATTGTCGGTGGTATTAAAAAACTTTTTACCATCATAATGGTCAGACAAAGGATAATCCTTTGCCTGAGCATTCAAGATAAAAAGAAAATTAAAGAGCAGATAAAAATTTCTAATGAAGTTCTTCTTTTGCATCTCCATACTCATGAACAATCATCTCTTGGCCATTCCATGTCATAAGTAACTCTCCCCCCTGAAGATTACCTTCAAGAATTTTTTTAGAAAGAGGTCTAGTGACAAGGCGCTGAAAAACACTATTAAGAGGTCGCGCTCCATACTGGAAATCAAACCCTTGCTCTTCAAGAGTATCAAAGGCTTTTTTATCTAAACGTAAAGTGACCTTTTTTGACTTGAGACGCTCGTTAAGTAACTTCACTTGCTTGTCGACCAGTTGTTTCATAACAGATTTATCGAGAGCATGAAAATTTAAAATTGCATCCATTCGTCCCAAAACTTCAGGTTTAAAATCCTCTTTGGGATTTTTAGAGTTAGATGTCATCATGACAATTGTGTTCTTGAAATTGATCATTCGCCCTTTGTTATCGGTCAAACGACCATCATCTAAAATTTGCAGCAAAATATCAGCAAAATCCGGGTGGGCCTTTTCAATTTCATCAAACAAGACAACACTATAAGGTTTACGACGAATCGCTTCGGTTAAGACCCCACCTTCTTCATACCCCACATATCCTGCAGGAGCACCAATCAGCTTAGCCACAGAATGCTTTTCTGAAAACTCTGACAGGTCAAAGCGAACCATGTTCTCCTCATTTTCAAAAAGATACTGAGTCAGAGCTTTCGCCGTTTCAGTTTTTCCCACTCCCGTTGGCCCTAAGAGAAGAAAAGATCCCAAGGGCCTTGTCTCATCGGATAGTCCGGCATAGCTGGCAATCAAGGTTTCAGAAATTTCATGAAGAGCTTCATGTTGACCAAAAACTCTTCGATTCATGAAATCTTCAAGATTCAAAATGGAGTCTTGCTTAGATTTAAGAATTTTCTCCACCGGAATTCCCGTTTGTCGAGAGATGACCTCAGCGATATGTTTTTTACCTAGAACCCAGTCGTGCTGAAAACTTTCGAGCTCTTTTTGCGTTTGAGGAATCAGCATATATTTTATTTTTGATGCCTCTTCATAATTCTGGGATCTCTCGGCAGTCTCGAGTTCAAATTGTAAACGATCAATTCTATTTTTAATTTCTGAAACTTTTTTTAGTGATCCGACCTCTTTTTCCCAGCTTCTTTTACCTTCAGTCACTTTTAACTCAAGGTCTTCAATTTCTTTTTTTAAATCTGGATTTTCTTTGTCCATTTGCGCATATATCTTCTTTGAACGTAGTTCCGCTTCAATCTCAACGAGCCATGATGGCATAGCTTCAGCAGATAGTTTTAAAGCAGATGAAGATTCATCTAAAAGATCAATCGCTTTATCTGGAAGGTTTTTATCAGTGATGTATTGATCAGAAAGGAATACAGCATTATAAACTGCATCGTCTGAGATTTTAATCCCATGGTGGGCTTCCATTTTTGATCTCACACCCATCAGAATCTCAACAGCATCTTCTTTACTTGGCTCATGCACCGGAACACTTCTAAAGCGTCTTTCAAGCGCCGGATCATTTAAAATATACTTCTGGTATTCATCAAAAGTCGTGGCCCCAATACAATGAAGCTCACCACGAGCAAGAGCAGGCTTTAAGAGATTGGCAGCATCCATGGCCCCATCAGTTCTTCCTGCACCCACTAATTGATGAAGTTCGTCGATAAAAAGAACGACCTGGCCTGACTGAGATTTTACAAACTTAAGAAGATTTTGAATTCTTTCTTCAAAATCACCACGGTACTTAGTTCCCGCCATTAATGAGCCCATTTCAAGTGAATAAACCGTCTTACCCTTTAGTACATCAGGGACATTACCCTTAACTATTTGCTCAGCAAGTCCTTCCACGATGGCCGTTTTACCAACCCCCGCGGGCCCCACGAGCACCGGATTGTTCTTGGACCTTCGACCCAATATTTCAATGACAGATCTAATTTCTTTTGTTCTTCCAATAACGGGGTCCAACTTACCTTTTTGTGCTGTTTCATTGAGATTGATAAGAAACGTGGGTACCTCCACGTCTTCAGCACTCTCTGAAAACTTTTGATAATCAACTTTAAGTTGCGGGAACATTTTGGGAAGAGATTTGAGAAGATGTTTTTCACTGACTTCCCCCTTCCCCTCCTGGGCAGCATCAGCAGATGCTAAAGTTAGCCATTCCTGCATCTTTGAAGATGTGCGTAGATTTTCGAGCGTCAGGGCCGATGTGGTACGAGGTAAACGCTCAAGGTATCCCTCAACTTCTTTCTGATTTTCCTTCATCGCCTTCGAAGAATAAGAAGATTTATTTGAGATTAAACCAAACAGCAAATGCTCTGGAGAAAGCTCGGTATTTTTTCTTTTCAAGGCTTCAGATTGAGCAATATCTAGGGCCCCTAAAACTACTTGATCAAATTTATTCATTTGCAACCTCTCTAGTTACTTCTCTTAATATAAAGATGAGGATGAAATAAAGAGTGTCAAGTCTCAATGATACTATTATTCAGTAACTTTAATTTAATTCTTATTTGCTTCTCCATCCTCTTTTCAATATCCACATGAATAAGATCACCCGACTTAATGGAACTAAAAAGATCAAGATTGCTTTTTGATAAGCCACGCTTCATCACTTGATAGTGATGAATAATATTCTTTTCACAAACTTCCCATTCAAAACTAAATTTTGTCTCAGGAAAAACTCTTACCACCCTTACCCCATCAAATATTTTTTTATTTTTGAGCGAGAAGGCCTGTACGGTAAGAGGTAAAAGGCGACGGTCTTTCTTGGCCATCTGAGATAAACGCTCGATCTCTGGATCTTGCTTGACTTGAAGAAATTGATGGCACCAGTCTTGTGATTGATTGGCCAGAGGACAATCTGTTGATTCTTTACAAGGGAAAAGAATTTCATAACCTTTTGAAATTAATTTTTTACGTATCTCTAACATTTTAAAAAAGAAATCTTTTGTCCCTGGCTCAATGAAGAGGATGTGGTCAGGATTAATCTCTTCAATATATTTTATGACTTCTTGAGTTCCCATCTCATTGGCCGAATGTCCAAAAAGCATGAATTTTTCAGATGGAGACAAGTTACCCATTGAGATGGACTGTCTCAATATCTCTCCAGGATAAAGTCCATCCCAAATTTTTTTCGCTTGCTCCCGCATGAGGGATGAGTTTTCAATTTGAAATATATCGACTGGACGTCCGACCCAATTTCTAAAGGCCAATGAAAAAGTTCCTGGGCCTGCACCAATGTCAAAAAACATGGAAGCTTTTATTTTATCTAGCCATAATGGATCCATCCATTGAAATACGCCCTCGAGCTTTGGCATATTTGTGGTGAGATAAAAAGCAGTGTAGGCAGAGGACAGTCTTGCATCTCGTAAGTAGTCGTTAATATCTTCTCTGTTTTTTGTGAAATTCACAGAGACTTCCTGAATAGCTTTCACCAAATCATTTTCACTTGGGAAATGATAATTTAAGTACGGAATAATCTGACTTAATTTCATAATGGCTTCTATTTAAAAGCAGACATAATTGATTTAATGTAACTATTATCAATAGTTTTTTTAACCATTCCAAGCCAATACTCTTCTTTAAGATCCTTGGTCGGTCCAATCCGATGGAGATGACCTGCTTTAACCCAGGCCTTTGCACTTTCCTCGCCCAGAAGTATTAAACCAGTACCCGCGACGGCCAGCTCTTTGTGCAAGGCTTTATCCTGGGCCTCCACCGCCACTTGAAAACCAAGCCCACTTTGCAGCATAAATCGCTCAAAATCATTTCGCATTGGATTTTGATATCCTGGTAAAATGAAAGGTTTCCCTTCA
>CANEVK010000062.1 GCA_947442115.1 Bacteriovoracaceae bacterium
GATAAAAAGAGTTATTTCAATTAGAAACTAAACAAAACGCTAAAACAAGTTTGCTGCTACGCAAAATCAACGTGGATTCACAATAAAGCCCCACTCTAGTCGGACCTGACCATTTTTAATGAGCTCTTTCGGGGGATTGGGAAAAGAACCGGCCATCACAAATGAGTCCATGGCAATTTTATCCAGCTCAATAATGCCACTCGGCCCATAAATATGAAGAGAGCTCATTCTCCCTTTTGAATCGAGAATAACGACTAAAAATGTCTTAAACTCACTTGTGCTGATCTTTTTGAACTTGGCCAAGTCTCTTAGTCGCAGGACCCAGAAAGCTTCCACTTGCTTTTTAATTCTTTGAAAATATCCAAAAAATTTAAACTCAGCTGTATTTAAATGATTTTCCTCCCCTGCTTGAACATTCTTTAAATATTCACGCCTAGAATGAGCGCCAGTAACTTTAGGTGGCCCATTTTTTAACGGATGATGTCTTTTGTGGAATGCCCCTAGATCACCGAGGCTTAGGTCGGATATTTTTGTTGCTTTGGTTTGTTTTTCAAAAAAACGATTTTTATCACTTAAGTATTCAGCTTTCTTTAAAGGTTTATTTTTTTCAGGATCTTCCGAATGAACAATTTGTCTTAAATGATGATCCATACTTTTTGGAATGTATCTAATCTTCAAAGGAACATCTTGAATTTCAGTGATTCTGCTCTCGCGACTCAGGCGGATGAAGAGGAGAATGAGGTGGAGAAGAATAAAAAAGGCAAGAAGAGTATAGTAAAAACCATTTTGGGAAAACCATGAGCGATTTTCCATGATCACCCTCCTAGGACTTAGAGGGAGGATATCACATTCATAAGCTCATTAAACTAAAGAGAGGCCTAAAAAACAGGTGTTGAATTAACAAGATCACTGACAAATCCTCTTAAGGATTCATCCGCAAGACCTTTATCAAGACAAATCAGGGTTGATTCATGATTACGGTGGGAATGAGCATCTAAATTAAAACTTCCAGTGGATGTCATAATCTGATCAAACTCCATCTGTTTTGAATGGATATGATTAAAATAAAACCAAACATCCACGTTTGTTCCCTTAAGGGCAGAGCTTAAATTCTTTCTCTGGCCACGATCAGTAAAAGGGGCAAGAGTTTTCTCAAGACCAAGAAGCATCTTGCCCTCCAGTTTTTTTCCTTTTCGTGAAAGCTTGTAAGCTAGTTTTCTTAGCTGAAATCCCGCTTCTCCAAAACCGGCGTCCACACCATTGGTTACAAGATCAATCCCAACCCCTCTTTGAGAACTTTCAATAAGAGTTCTTATAATTTGTGAATTTCCAAAGGGATGATGATCTGACTTCTTAAAATTAAAAGACAGAGTATTAATAAACATCTGATATTTTACATTCTTCATGATTTCAATATAGGCCTTGGCAATTATATTCTCTTGCCCTGATGTTTTAGTTCCCTGAACCAGAACGCGACAAACTCCCTTGATATCTTTTGGATCAGATTTTTCTAGCCAATGAGAATAGAGGTGCTGGCCTCTTAAACCTTGAGATCTTTCATGGGCCTCTTTTTCTTCAATTAATTTCAGATAAGAATTCATCTGTTGATTGGAATTATTGTGCTCATGATTCCAAATACGCACATATTGCCTCATCATATCCGTCACGGCCGGGCCAGTGACATGCACGTCTTTATCACGAGTTTGATGATTGAAGCCATTGGAGGTGTTCTCAAAATCATGCATATTTTGTCCACCCATGATGGCTTCTTCTCCATCACGGATCCAAAACTTCGAGTGATAAACTGTAAAAAGTGTTTGAGGACTTAAAAAGCCTTTCCCTAAAGTGACTTTAACTCCACCATTTTGCAATTTTTCAAGACACTTTTGTAGAATGAGGCGGGTCCAAGACTCCTCGAGAATTAATCTCACATCTATCCCCTCTTGCGCCTTCTCAATCAGGGCATCCACCATCTCACTACTCGATTCATCACAGTACTGAACCATGACGACGGCATGAAAAAATTTCTTTGTCTGTTTGACCATTCGAATTTTTTCGCGAAATGAATTCATGCCATTACTCAAAAGACGAAGCTTATTACCTGCTGTGAGTTCAGTCTGAGTTAACTGATCAAGATGATGCTGAAAATTTAGAGCCAAAAGGGGGCTCTGCTTGATTTGCTCTGGAGTTAATTCTTTAAACTGCTGTCCATACAATTCCAGCGGAAGATGAAGTTTTCTTATAGGATTATGATTCAGGGATTTCCAGTCTGAAAGATAGTGATAAGGCCGAGAATACTTTTGAGTCCATTTATTTAATTTTTGCTTTCGATAAAACTTTTTTTTGGCCGTTAAAAAATCATTGGTTTGATTATTCTGAATAAACCTTAAAACATCTGTTTCAAACAGAGAGTGAATGAGATCAGGTTGCGGGGTAAGCAATTGAGGTGTTGCGGTTTTTGTACGATGATTAAGATCAAACTTAAGGTCACTCGATTGAGTTGCCACAATCATGCCTTGAGAGGATTCATAAAGGTAGCGGCTAAGCTCATCAAAAGAGTGAGTCGGGCCTTGTTCAATCGCCCACGCCGAACTTAATAAGATGGCCCAAAGACCCAGAAACAATTTCATCCCTCACCCTCCATGGTGACTATGAAATCATTCTACGTGATGAAAGCTTGTTGACTGAAAGCGTTAAGTGCTTGAAATAAACACTTAACTTAATCTTAAAGATGTCCTCACTTGACCAAGATATAAATTCTTGAGCGTAGTAAAAAAGTCCATCACATGATAGAAAAATCGCCTAAAACATTTCAAGAAAGGCCTATGAAAAGCTACAAACAACCTTTGATCTTTGTGACGATACTTTTTTTTCTTTTTGGTTTTATCACCTGCCTGAATGATATTTTAATTCCGCATCTGAAAGGTCTCTTCACCTTAAATTTTACTCAAGCGATGCTCGTTCAAGTTTGCTTCTTCTCGGCCTATTTTTTCATGTCCATTCCTTCCGGGCGCCTCACTCAAAAAAAAGGTTATCGCTTCGGAATTGTCACTGGACTTGCCACGGCCGGAGTCGGCACCTTAGGATTCATTCCAGCGGCCCAAATGTCTTCTTATGGAATTTTTCTCATCTCGCTATTTGTGCTTGCCTCAGGCATCACACTGCTTCAGGTTGCAGTGAATCCTTATGTGACCCTTCTTGGTGAACCAGACAAAGCCGCTTTCAGACTTAATTTAGTTCAAGCCTTTAATTCACTTGGCACAACTCTGGCCCCGCTGATCGGAAGCCTGCTTATTTTAGAATCTACTGACAAGGTTCGGGCCATCCAAGTTCCCTACATGGCCTTGACTTTCGCCCTGATCACTGTCGCCCTGGTGTTTGCAAAAATTCCTCTTCCTTCTCTTTCAAATTTTTCAAATGAAGAAGTTCCAGAAGGAAATGAAACCTTGGGTGAGTCTTTAAAAAATTATCTTAAAACCATGAAAGATTATCCTCATCTCGTTATTGGGATGCTCGCTATTTTCTTTTATGTTGGAGCAGAAGTTTCTATCGGAAGTTTTCTTGTTTCCTGGTTAGGAGATGCACAGGTGGCCGGTTTCACACATGAAGCCGCTGGCCGGTATGTCTCTTTTTACTGGGGTGGTGCGATGGTGGGACGCTTTTTAGGAAGTGTTCTGACGGCCAAATTTAAACCCGTCAATATCTTGCGCTTCTCTGTCGTCAGTATTCTTTTTCTCATCCTCATGGCGATTATTTTTTATTCCCCAGGAATATCAATGTGGGCGATCATCCTTGTAGGTCTCTTTAACTCGGTTCTTTTTCCGATTATCTTTTCAATCTCTGTCGCCGGAATGGGCAAGGCCACGGCCTATGCTTCAGGACTGCTTTGTACCTGTATCGTGGGAGGAGCTCTCGTCCCCCTATTGCAGGCCCTTATGGCCGATAGTCTTGGGCTTCGCTATTCATTTTTCATACCGTTTCTTTGCTACCTTTACATCGTGGCCTTTGCTTCAAAAATGGGCCTCCCATCGAAGGAGTCAAAATGATTATTATTGCTGATAGTGGTTCAACTAAAGCTGACTGGGCCTTGATCAACTCTCAGGGTGAAGTCACTTACACTCATACGATGGGCCTTAATCCTTATTTTCATGATGCTGAAAAAGTTTTCTCAGAACTCTCAAAAAATGAATTTCAATCTGTCGTGCCTGTTGAAAAAGTTAAAAACGTCTTTTTTTATGGCGCTGGTTGCCCGGATGATTTTTACCGTAACAAAATGAAAGCTGGGCTTAGCAAAGTTTTCTCGAATGCCTCGATAGAAGTTCATCATGATCTGCTTGGAGCAGCTCGGGCCACCTGCGGCCACCATTCAGGTCTTTCTGGTATTCTAGGAACCGGATCAAATTCTTGTGCTTACGATGGGAAAAATGTCACAGATAATGTTCCCGCACTCGCTCATGTTTTAGGCGATGAAGGCGGAGGTGTGCATTTAGGGAAGCTTATTCTTCAGGCCTATTTCTACCGTGAGCTGCCAACAGATCTTCAAAATGAATTTACTAAAAAATATCCCGAGGGCCCTGATGCCATTATTCACCGGATTTATGGAGAAGGACAAAATGTTCATATCGCTAGCTTTGCGGAGTTTGTGATCACTCATAAAGCTCATCCTTTTATGAAAGAGCTGATCAAAAAAGCCTTTAGGGAATTTGCTCAGAGGCATCTTAAGAAATATCAAAACTGGCAAAATCTTGAAGTGAATCTCGTGGGCTCTATTGCAGGTCTCTTAACCGATGAACTCTCCGCTGTCTTTCAAGAAGAGGGTCTCAAACTAGGTCGTGTGATTAGAAAACCGATTGATGAGCTTGTGAAGTATCACTTATCTGAAACGCGATTGTAATCATCCTGATAGCGTTTGATATCATCTTCACCAAGGTAGTTGCCCAATTGCACTTCAACCAAGATAAGATCGTCTTGACCTAAATTCTGCAGGCGGTGAACACTGCCTTTCGGGATATAAATATACTCATCTCTTTGGCGTGGAAGCTCTTGATCATCGAGGGTCACCAGGGCACTCCCCTGAACCACAACCCAATGCTCGCTTCGGTGCTCATGACTTTGAAGAGAAAGGCGTGAATTTGGCTTCACCACAATTTTTTTTATTTTGAACCCAGGCTCCTCTAGAGCGTTAAAATAGGTTCCCCAGGGTCTTTCAAATAGATTTTCGTTCTTCATTTCAATAACTTAACATAAACAACGGTTAACGACAATTTAAACCTCCTGTGTTAAGAATTCTTTTATGAAAAAAATACTCCTTCTTCTTAGTTTAAGTATTTGCTTACTCTCCCCTGCAGCTTTTGCTCGCCGCAAAGATTTCATCACCATTAAAGATGGTCACTTCCAGAAAGGAAATCGATCGTACTTTTTTATGGGGACTAATTTCTGGCAAGGCATGAACATGGGAGCTGAAGCTCCATTTGGCCAGCGTGAGCAACTCGAGCGCGAACTTGATCAGATGAAAAAAATAGGGATTACTCAGTTGCGTATTCTGGCCTTGAGTGAGGGCCCAGGATCTGAACCTTACCGGATTGTGCCGGCCAATCAAAATAAACCAGGTGCACTGGATGAGCGCATCCTCAAGGGCCTTGATTACCTTTTAGTTGAAATGAAAAAGCGTCAGATGACAGCAGTGGTAGTCTTGAGTAATTTTTGGCCATGGTCGGGAGGCTTTGCCCAATGGGTAAGCTGGACTGAAGGAAGCTCCATACCCTATCCACCTCCACACCCAGGCGGAAGCTGGGGTACATTTCAAGAGTACTCATCAAAATTTTATACTCTCCCTTCGGCCGTGAAGGCCCAGCAAGAGACGGTGAAAAAAATCATTACACGTACGAACTCTTTTTCTAAAGTTAAGTACTCAGAAGATCCCACCATTATGGCCTGGGAACTGGCCAATGAACCTCGTGGTGGTAAATACCGCAAAGAATTTTTAGATTGGATAAAATCTTCGGCAAAAATGATTAAGTCCCTAGATCGCAACCATCTTGTAACAATTGGTAGCGAAGGTGAAACCCTTTCTGCTGAAGGCGCCGGGAATCACTTTGTTGAAGACCACTCTATTGCTGAAATCGACTACACCACCATTCATATTTGGGTAGAAAACTGGGGTGTTTATAATCCCACTGATTCTGCTTCAACTTTAGCAACAGCAACAACAGTTCTTAAAAACTATATTCAAGATCATGTGACAAAATCCAAGCTTATCGGAAAACCACTCGTGCTAGAAGAATTTGGTATGGCCAGGGATGCACGATCCATGGACCCATCAAGCTCGACTAAAGATCGCGACAGCTATTATGAAGCTGCCTTTGCGGAAACTCTTCGTTACATGCAACAAGATGGCTCTATTACAGGTGTCAATTTTTGGGCCTGGTCTGGTGAAGGTCGCCCTCGTAAACCTTATGGTGGACTCTGGAAACCAGGAGATAAATGGATCGGAGACCCTCCCCATGAAGAGCAAGGCTGGTATGGAGTGTATAACACTGACGCTTCAACTTTAGATTTGATCTCTCGTTACGCTAAAGAGATTTCAAAAACCACGAAGCGCAAATTTAAATTTAAATTCAAACCATGAAATTGATCTTTTTCTTTCTTCTCCTATCTCAACTGGCAACGGCGAAAGTTCTGGTCGTGACTGACTCCCACGGAGAAGGTGCTTTTGGAACTCGATTAGTTGAATTGGTTGAACAATCAAATGAAGAGATTTCTTTTTATGGTGTAGGTGGAAGCACCTCAAGAGATTGGATGCTAGGTCTAGAGCAGATTTGGGGCTACTGGGAGTACCACACCCGCGGCGCGAACATTCGTTCTCAAAAACCCAAGACTCCTGTCTTTCAAAACCTCCTTGAAAAACTCTCTCCAGACATGGTCCTGATTGAACTCGGAACGAATCTTATTTGGAAAGATCTTACTCTTGAAGACACAAGCTATATTCAGCAAATGATTCGCCAGACACTTGATTCAGGTGCCAAGTGTTTTTGGGTGGGGCCTCCACATCTAAGACCAAAAAATAATGATCAAAAAAGAAGGGTCTTAGAAATTCACTCCATCCTTGAAAAGGAAGTTGAAGCTTCTGGCTGTAGGCTCATTAAAAGCTGGGAGCTCACTCAGTACCCAGAAACAGGTGGGGATGGCATTCACTATGACTCTATTCCCAATTTGGGGGAAACTCTGGCCAGGGGTTGGGCCCAGTCGATCTTTGATGAGCTAACCCATCAATAAACTTAAAATTTAAACACTTTTAATCAAGTTTTATCATCCATCTTCCGAAAAGCAGCTTATGAAAAACCTGCTTTATTTTTTTCTCTCTGTTTTATATTCCGTTCAAAATCCTACAAGTGCCCAAGATGGACCCACGGCCACAGCAGTAGAAGTTGTTCCTTATGAAAAACTTGAATCTCATCAACTTGGAGATGCTAAGATTGAAGAACTCTCAGTAGTTTCTAAAAATCACGTGGTGAAAAGTGCTGAGAAAAATATTTTACCTGAAGAAATTGAACTTATAGATGTTGAGCTCGTTTACGAATCAGATCCAATTCCCCTGGTTCAATCTCCCTCAACTGAATCAAAAAAAATTAATGCTGAAACTCCTCTGTGCTTTCCTCAAAATACAAATCCTGTTGAACAACTCACTCAACAGGTTGATGACATTTTAAAAAATGATCCTCCAAAGAAGAAGCGCTATATTTACTTTACTTGGGGTTATAATCGTGGCTTTCACTCAAAATCAGACGCCACATTTACCACTAAAGATGGAACATTTACCATCCACGATGCCGTGGGATACGATCGGCAATCAAAAGATTATAGAGACTACTTATATCCTGAACGAATACCTATCCCTCAATATAATTTAAGAGTTGGTTATAAGTTGAATGAGAAATGGGATATCGTCGCCGGTCTCGATCACATGAAATGGGTTTTTGATAATAAAGTCAAATATGAAATCTCTGGAGACTATAATCACACACTTTTTGTTCCACATGATTCTGGTAATCCGGCCCTCTTGACGGGTCTTACTTTTGATCAAGTCAAACAAACTGGTGATGCTCGTTGGTTAAGTTTTGAACACACCAACGGTTACAACTATGCTCACTTGGGTGCTGTTTATAAAACGAATCTCTTCACCTCAAAGAATGGTAACTTTAAAATTGAAACAGGTCTTGGAGCTGGTGCTGGTCTTATGATTCCACAAACCACAGTCAAGTATCATCAGGATGGCTGGTGGAACTGGCAAGGTGTGGATAATAACTTTCATATCGCTGGCTTTGGCGCTCATGGAGAAGCCAAAATTCAATTTGAATATAAAAATTTTTTCATTGAGCCCGTCGTGCGAGGAACCTATATCAAGGTCAGCAATGCCCTCGTTCAAAACAGCGGAGAAAGACTTGAGCATACTCCGATCGGATCAATCCAGTTTATCGTCCAGGGTGGATATAAAATTCCCATTAAAGAGCGGAAAAAAAGGACTCCAAGTTCAATTGGCCCTTAAGGCCAGTAAATGATTATCTTTGATAATACTTTAAGACCTCTTTTTTCTTTGATAAGGTGCTGATCATGAAAATTGATCACATCCTTATTGATAAATGGCTAAAAAAAACACTGTCTCATATTTCAGATTATCTCAAGCAAAATAATAATCTTGAAACCCCAGTGGTTAAGTATTCACCTCCACTTGAGCTTAAAGAAGCTCTAGATGCTTCTTTAGGTCGCCCTATGACAGAGGATGCTCTTTGGGCCGAAGTAGAAAAAATTTTAGATAAAAGTGTCAGAACAACTCATCCCCTTTTTTTAAATCAACTCTTTGGCGGATTGCAACCAGAGTCAATAAGTGCAGAATGGATGAGCACTATTCTTAACCCCACCATGGCGACCTTTGAAATTGCTCCCATGATGACGATCCTTGAGAAGGAAGTGGCAAGAAAACTCTCCAATCTCATGGGCCTTAAACTGGGTGAAGGGATTATGGTCACAGGTGGTAGTAATGCCAACCTCGTAGGTCTTTTGTGTGCCCGACAATTCAAAGTTCCAGACGTCAAAAAACGTGGTTATCAAGGCAAAAAATATACCGTCTATGTCTCTACCGAAGCTCACTACTCTTATGAGAAGGCCGTACATATTTCAGGCCTAGGGATTGATCATCTCAGATCTGTTCGAGTGGATGAGAATGGGGCCATGGATCCCAAAATTCTGCGGGAAATGGTTCGCCAAGATATGGCCCAAGGATTTACTCCCCTGATGATTGGGGCCACGGCCGGAACCACTGTGCTGGGGGCCTTTGATCCCATTGCTGAAATTAATAAAGTCGCCCGAGAATATAATCTTTGGCTTCATGTGGATGCGGCCTGGGGTGGTGGTGCGATTCTTTCGCCCACTCATCGCCATCTTCTCAAAGGCATTCACCTCGCCGACTCTATAACCTTTGATGCTCATAAAACTCTTAATACGGGTCTCATTGCTTCCTTTGTTCTATGCAAACACCCTGGGATGCTCAAGCAAACCAACCAAGGGGGAGGCAATGAATACATCTTCCATGATTATGATAACTCTGACTGGGACACGGGCACCTATTCCCTTCAGTGTGGAAGAAGACCGGATATTTTTAAGCTCTGGCTATTATGGAAATCTCGTGGCGATGAGGGCATGGCCAAGATCATAGATCATCTCTTTGATCTCGCTAGTTATGCCAAAAATAAAATCGAAGATCATCCTCGGTTCAAACTAATTTCCTCTCAATTCCTCAACAACTGTTTTCAAATTCTTCCACCCAATGAGTTTATTGATCTTAATCAATACACGCTCAAAGTTCGCACGAATCTGGTTCAGCGTGGGAAAGCACTCGTCAACTATGTTGAGCTTCCGAATAAAACCATTTTCTTTCGCTTAGTAGCGGCCAACAACCAAACCACTCGAGAGGACCTTGATCATCTCTTTGAAGAAATTCAAGTGTCCATGACCTTAGTGGATAAAATTTGCTAAGCTGTTTTGCTTTTACCGATTAAAAGTTGACGAGGGACTGAACGCTCAAGCCAGAGCGAAAGATTTCCCACTTGGGTAAAGTCTACGGGAAGTAACTCAAAGCTCATTTCATGAGCATTCATCTCCAAGACTAAGCGATAGCGAATTAAAGTGTCTCCATGAGTTGTCATGGTGACAAAGTCTTGAAGCTCGATATTTTTGATGTCTTGAATTTTGAGATGGGTCGCTAATTTTCTCCACATAAATGGCCCATGATAAAAAATGAGATGATCATGCTCCACCGAGAGGCGCTGCTGATTGAAAATAACTCCTAGAAGTTGATAGATGAGAAATAATCCCAATAAGGGAAAAAAAAGCAGTGTGGATAAATAAGGGTAAGCAAAAACGGCTTCCGTAAAAGTGCTGTAGCCTTTTCCATTAATCAATATATCACTTTGCTTGAAGGAAAATAAAATTCCCCAGGATAAGGTATTCCAAAGAGACACAAAAATAATTTGTCGTCGGATTTTACCTAACTGATAGGGATTGAGGACTGGTTTAAGGACACAAGCATCCTTCATAGCACTCATATATGGCTTATCGGGAAAAAGCCTCAAAAAAATTTAATGAGGGATTAGGTCTCTAAAAGCTCTTTGAGGGTTCCTATGAAGACATCGGTTTTCCCCGTTCTACGGCGCTTGTAAAGCCCCCATAAACGATCAAACTCCCTCTCATCGGCCAGGAGTCTTCGGGTCAAGCGCTCGAGCTCCTCTGCCGTTAGCCTATAATCATCTTGAATCATTTTAAGGGCGAGATTGAACTCATTCAGATTCATGGAGTTATCCAGGGATGCATTTCACCCCAAAGACCC
>CANEVK010000063.1 GCA_947442115.1 Bacteriovoracaceae bacterium
AATTGTCCCGAGACATAACTCAGGGTAAAGGTCTGACTTGTGGTTTGATTAATTTTTGTGTTGGCAAAATTAAAAGTACCACTATGACTGAGACTTAATACCGGCCTCTCCCGAGTGACTCCAACAAGAGTTTTGGATAAAGTGATCGTGGAACTACCATTAAAATAACTTAAATTAAAAGTATGAGACCAGGTTCCAGAACTTGAGGCATTAAGGGAAATCTGGATCGTACAGCTTCCCTGGTCAATGGTAAGAACAGTTCCACAGCTACCTCCCACCCGGGAAAATGGAGAAGGGAGTGTGGACAAAGAAATTAAATTGGCGGCCACATCACCACCAGAGTGAGTCAGAGTGTACGTCTTAATATTGTTATTATTATTAGGAACTGTGCCGTAATTATCTCCATCAGCAGAACTCAGAGAGAGCATGGCCTCATTAAAGCCCCAGGCCAGAAGATTCAAGGTATTTCCTTCAGGTCGGTTTGAATTGAGATAGTTCAGGCCAATATCTTGAAGATGCTGCCCATTTGAAGTGGGTGAATAGTTGATGATGATGTCACAACTTGAACCGACCGTTATTCTTGACCCACAATTACCTCCGACTCCAGGATAAGACCCACCCTTGAATGAAAAAGGTGCCGACAGATTATTAATAGAAATACTCTCGGCATTCACCCTACCCGAGTTGGAAATCCGAATTCTTAAATCTGTGGATGACCCTACAAACTTATTTCCAAAATCATACTGGGAACCATACTCGAAAGTGAGAATGGGATTGGAGTCAGCTGAGATGGGAAAAGAATAATTTAAACTTCCAATAACATCAGTAAAAGTAAAATTTAAACTCGCCGTGTGACTGGCCAGATTCGTTGGAGCATAGGTGATGATGATTTTACAAGTGTCACCAGAACTAAGTTCAGTTCCACAAGTCCCCCCCGTTCCAGGATAAGTGCCATCTTTGTAAGTGATCGGGGCCGATGTCACTAAAGAGTTTTGAATATTAGAAACTCCAAGCCCACCCGTCGCCTTGAGAATAAGCTCCACATCCAGGGTCGTATCTACGGCGACAGCACCAAGAAAACCATTGGAGTTAATGATTTTAAGATTGCCACGATCTTTTTGAATCGGACGATCAAAAATTGACTCATCTTTGCTACAAGCTCCGAGCAAGAAATGAAGTAAGAAAATAAGGGATAGATTCAGAAGTTTCATCATTGTTTGATGTACCTCGGATCTCTAAACCAATTATTCGCTATTGGTAAAATAGAATCAAACCAAAGTGAGAATTTTCCGGTGTAGGTTAATTCATCTCCAAATTTATTCACCTGAAGAGCAAAACGAGAATTGGTGGATGTCGCCACCCACGCCCCATAAAAATAATCCAGATCATTTATCTCGTTGCTGTAATAAACTTTGGGAAGTTCGAGAGATGAATTAGGCGCATTGAATTCAGCTTGCCCAAAAGAGTGCTTCACCCCAGCGTAGATATCAAAAAGTCGCAGATAGAGAGAAAAGGATAAATCATTATCGATATTGATACTTTCAAAGTAATCATCAAGTTTCGCTCTTCCATACTGTATGCGATGAGAGATATAAAAATAGCGCCAATTAAAAAGCACGCGCTTGTAACCAACTCCCCACCCCTTGATGCCATCTACCGTGGTAAGGTAACTAAAACTCACATCATGTTTGTTCGCAAAATTTAAGGCGAGGTGGAATCGATTCATGTCGACAGTTTTGCTCATGCTACTCGTATCAAAGCCAAGTGTTTCATAAGCTGATGTCACATTTGAATCGCGAGAAACTTGCATGTAAGAAAAACCATAATCCGATGCGGTTTGCATGTCGGGCGCACCACGAATAAAAAATTTTTTTCCTGCACGCTTCGGCCCTACGGGAGTGGCCGAAAGAAAATCATAATGACCGGTAGATTTTGAAAGCCAAGTCCCAATAGTGCGCGCGGCCTCAAGTGACTGTTCATAGGTCACTTGGGCCAGTAAGTTCTGGCAGAAAAAAATCAGAAAAAAGGCAAAGGTTCTCAATAGTTAAATCTCATTTCTGCGCCCCATAAAACGCCCTTAAATTAAACCTACTTTTTTAGTCAGTGAGAAGCTATTTCAGAGGGAAAAAGTCAGATTATTTGTTGAAAATTCTTACATAAGCAGCAGATATTCATGCGATGCCATCTTGTGACCCCTAAGGGCTTGAAATTATGAGAACTCGTGAATGTTCTTTTCCTAAATATTTTCTATGAAAAGACCGAAATAAGAAGAAGTTATCTGGGTTACGCAAAGGAATCATCCATGAAGACTAGGAAATTTCTGTCACTTTTTCTCTCGCTCCTGCTCCTCACACCCCATGGGGCGTTTGCCACCAAGGGGATTATCATGGTGGAGGGACAAGATGAATTTATTCAACTCGATGAAAAAAGTGAACCTATGGTTTGCCAAAAACCAGATGGAGAAAATTGTTCGAGTGGTGTGGATGAGAAGCCCCTAGAAGAACTTGCCCCGCTAATGAATGCAGCTCAAGTGAGTGAACCACCAAGTTGTAAAAATGATGATTTAAAATTTGGTGATAATGAATTGCCAGATGAAGAAGCAGCGAAAATCAAGCAGGATCTTCTTAAGCAGTGTAACAAAGCTTTTAAAAAACATAAGCGTGCTTTTGCAAAACAACTTCTTTCCAATGGTCGTATCTTTGGTGCCATGCAAGTCCTGATGAGAAAAAAGAACAAACTTAAAGACATCACTACACAGAACAATCGTGAAGAAATCTCAGTCAAATCAGATAACCTAGAGGACTTAAATAAAAAAATAAAAGAGGAAGAAGATAAAATCGTAGAGGCTTTCAAAAAAGAATTCCCAGGAGGCTTTGATGAGTCAGACCCCTACTACAATGATAATAAAAAACTTTGTAATGGGAAATACTCTCTCGGAGTCGATGGAAAACTGAATACTCCTTCTCATATTTACGTCGAGAAAGGTGATACAACTTGTAAGGTGGATATCGAAGTACCAAAGATCAAAGATGTCAAACTTCCACCGGCCAATCTTATCCCTCCGCTTGATATCACAGATAGCTTTCCAGATGACTGTGCCTTCATGGTCTCTGATAAATTTTCAGAAGCCGATGCTCTTAAACTTCTCGGAGCAAAATCTCGCAGTGACTACTGCTCTAGTAATCAAGACATCACAAAAAGTGATGAAGTTAAAAAAGATGCTCAAGGAAAAAATGCTTTTGATTACCTTGATCAGCTGAGTGATTCTTTTACTCAAGCGGCCGAAGAAGGTATGACTCCTGATTTCACTCTTAATGTATCAAGAAACCTTTACCGCGATGAAGTTCGCCCTCTTGCTCAAAAGCGTGGTGAGTTTGTTCAAAAATATCTGTTTAAACAACTCCAAGAGAATGCCAAAGAGCTAGAAAATGCTCCCGCTTGGATGACGAAATTTGATGAATTTGCCAAAGTCTTTAAGCTCAAGTACCCAACCTATGAGGGACAATCAACTGTGGGAGATTTTGGCCCGAACCCATCGGCTTCAGCGGAAGAATTTGATCAAGAAAAACAAAACTTGAAGCTTACACTCGAGAAAAAAGTAGTAGAAATACAAAAGTCCATCTTATCGATTGAGGATAAAAATTCAGGAAGTATCAAGAAGCTAAATGACCTCATCGCAGCCGAAAAGAAGCTGAAAAAAGATCTTGAGGCGAAAGTTTCAAAACTCTCTAAATCAATGGAAAAGAAAAAAGATTTTAGTGACATTAACACAGGCATGGATGAGCTCAATGCTCTCAATCAAGAACTTTATAAGGCGACATTTAGGATTGCACAAAGTGAAAGAAGCCTGAAGGAAGAATCAGACATGCTCACCTACCATAAAGCACGTCTAACCAAAACTAATCCAGCCGCCCAAGTCGGTCTTCTTGATCAATTCTATAAAAATCGTCCCGAAGGATTTGATAGAGATTATAAAAATGCTTGGGATGAAAAGCTCTTTAAAAAATTTAAAATGGTCGCTGTTGAAGGAACCTTCAAAGGCGATAAAGAATTTGAACCAGATCTGAATAATGAGATCACTCCAAAGATTCAGTATGCACTAGATAAGATCATACGCTCCCAGGCCTTTAGTTGTGACTATTCCATGGAAGATTTGAAACGCTATAAATATGATGGGTGGGATAAAGGTGATTTCAAGTTCGGAAAGTGGGCGAGAAAAAATATCTGGAACCCGACATTTATGACTATAAAATTCGTAGCAGGAGGAGAGCTGCTGCTCCTAGGAAAACTCTTTAAAAAGATCCCAGGACCTACAGACTGTCCTAGTTGGGGTAATAAAAACCTCTTTCGTACTTATATGCGCTGGGGCTCTAAAAAAGTCAATGGTGGTTCCGGAAAAGTTGGGTGGTTTGACTTTGATAAAAAGTATATTGAGTATGAAGGTGATTATGGTGTGTGTGTTGAGGAAGAAAAATAAATATAACTAACAATGGAAGAATATATATGAAAAAACTTATTTCGGCTTTCCTTTCTCTTTTATTAGTCGTACCGCAATCAGCATTGGCTTCAAATGCATATTTTCATGTCGATGGCGAAAAAGAATATATGGAAATCAATAAGGATGGTGAAATTGAAGTATGTGAAATACCAACAGAACCTGAGAAATGCCAGGACATATCCGTTGAAAACCCTTTGAAGGATTTAACTCCGGCACTAGAGGCGTCAAGAGTAGATCCTGTTCCGAGTTGTGATGAAAAAGATTTAAACTTTGATGACAAGCCACTCACACCTAAAGAAGTAAGTGAATTGAAAAATGATCTTCTAAAAAGCTGTAACAAAGCATTTAAAAAACATAAACGCGCTTTTGCAAAACAACTTTTAAAAGATGGTAGACTCTTTGCTGCCTTAAGAGTGCTTTCGAGAAAAAAGAAAAAAATTCAAGATATAAAGCAAAAAACAATGTCGGAAAAAATTTCTGCTGAAGCTGAAAGCCTAGAAGAATTAAACGCCAAAATAAAGCAAGAAGAAGATAAAATACTCCAAAAATTTCAGGAACACTCCCCTGGAAGTTTAGATCCTGATAGCAAATACTATTCCGAAAATAACAAATTATGTAACGGCAAATACTCTTTGAGCGCTAACGGCATCATGAAAACTCCTTCTCATATATACATTAAGAAGAATGATATTGATTGTAAAATTGATTTAAATGTACCAAACGTTGAAGATATCAAACTTCCAGAGGCAAAAAGTGTTCCACCACTAGACATTTCTGACAGCTTTCCAGATGACTGTGCTTACATGGTTTCTGATAAATTCTCAGAGGAAGATGCTCTCAAGCTCCTAGGCGACAACGTGAGAGCAAATTATTGCTCTAACAATCAACAGATCGATCAGTCTGATCGTGAGCAAGGTAAAAAAGCGTTTGATTACCTCGATGAGATTGGAAAATCATTCCTTGAAGCTGCAGGAGAAGGCCTGACTCCCGATTTCACACTCAATGTATCAAGAAATTTATACCCAGATGAGGTTCGTCCTCTCGCTCAAAAAAGAGGTGAGTTCGTTCAAAAATATATATTCAATAAAATTCAAAAAGATGCCCATCTTTTGGGCGAAGATGCTCCAAGCTGGATGGTTGATTTTCAAGAATTCGCGAAAGTATTCAAGCTTAAATATCCTACCTATGAAGGTAGTTCTGCAACGGGAGATTATGGGCCAAACCCATATGCAACACCAGATCAATTTGATGCTGAAAAAAATAAACTAAAGAAAACAGTGGATACTAAAAGTTCAGAGATTCAAAAGACTATTGCATCGATAGAAGATAAAAAGACAGGAACAATAAAACAATTGAATGACATTATTTCTAAACAAGAAGATGAGAGACTGAAACTTAAGAATAAAATCAATGAACTCTCGGCCCAAATGGAGAAAAAGACAGATTTGACGAAAATGAATGAAGAACTTGCTATCATTTCGAATCACAACGAGGAACTGCAAAAGATCAGCTACAATATTGCAAGTAACAAAAAAAGACTTAAGGACCAATCAGAACTACTAAAATATCAGAAATCCAGATTAACAAAAACTGATTCAAAAAAACAGGTCGAGTTATTAGAAGAATTCTACAAAAACCGCCCAGGAAATTTTGATAGAAATTATAAAAATGACTGGGATAAAAAACTTTTTAATAACTTTAAGATGGCCGCCATTGAGGGGTCTTTCAAGGGCGATGATCATTTCACTCCCGAGTTAGATTCTGATGTCACTCCTCGAATCCAACTAGCACTTGAAAAAACAATTAATGCTCAATCATTTAACTGTAACTTTTCAATGCAGGATTTAAGACAAAGAAAATTTTCTTTCAACAAAGATTACAAGTTTAAATACGGATGGTTCAAGCATATCGTCGTAAATCCATTATTTATCACAGCAAAATTTCTCCTTGGAGGCGAACTTCTTTTGCTGGGAAAAATGGCACGCCCTAATATGTGTAACATGTCAGAAAATGGCACGGCATTTGATGCCTACATGAATTGGGGTTCTAGGTTCTACAAGAAAAAAGAGCCATTATTTAAGCTCAAGAAAAAAGATATCCCCTATAATCCGAATTATGAAATTTGCGTTGAAGATGAGCCATCCAAGTAAGAACTCATTTAAGCCAGGGAAGAAAGTATTCTTCCCTGGCTTAGATTTTTGCCCCCCTAAAGCGATCGCGTAGGTTGATGGAAGTGATTTCTGCCCCCATCTTCCCCTTCGGGTAAACCTCTTCCTCAAGAAACGTCTTCATATTCTCCAGTTCCGATTCCGGAATGAGCTTCGTCCAAAACTTATTCTCTCCATCCCAGGAAAAGCCATTCGCTTTTAGTAGATCCTTGGATTCAAAAGGAGCCCGAATGCAATCAACTCGAACCTGTTTTATTTTAGCATTTTGAAGAATTTCTTTAAGGTAATCTCCCTGAAGAAGAATATTCGCGAGAGCATCGATGTCTGTGAGTGCCCTGTGGCCAGCATAGTGAAAGCCATGAAAGATACTTAAGAGCTCTTGCTTTGAGGACAAAAAGCCTTTTGCGGCCCAGTCGACTTGGGCTAATGAGCATGTCCAGATTTTGGATGATGAGATTTCACTTATCTCAGGAACTGATTCAATCATGGGTCTGTCAAAACCAGCATTATGGGCCAGAACGAAGTCTGACTCCCCTATGAGTCTAGCTACTATGCTCCAATCAATCTTTTTCCCTTCAACATCTTCTTTTGTGATCCCTGTAATCTCAGTGATGGCGGGAGTGATTTCATTATTAACCGGAGCATTTAATTGCGAGTACTCTTCTACTGGTTTTATGAGATAGTGATCTTTTTTATGATAAATCCACTTTCTAATGGCGATTTCTATGATCTCATCTTTTTCATGGTTAAGGCCTGTTGTTTCAGTGTCGAGGATCACACAAAAACCCATTTCGGGAGTCTTTTCTACAGCTTTTGTGAAAAGTTCTTTTGGGAGTTCTTTGAACTCTTTTATTGTGATGCTGTTATCTGGGTTTAAAACTTTATCTATAAAAAATTTTTTCATGGGTGACTCGGTCTATGTGTTGGAAGAATCTTATCCTAGGGTATGAACAATTCTTGTGGGTTTGAATTTCTAGGATTTTATATTTCTATTTCTTAGCGCTCAAAGCTTGGAACGATGATCAGTGGTTTAGTGACGAGAACCTTTAGCTCTGGAGACTTCACCGATTTTTTTTGGTTTCACTGTCTTTGACAGATTTCTTTTCCAAATGGGCTCAAAGTGATTGTGCGGAATCTTTAGATTTTTTGGGCGCTCCTCTGATGTGAGAAGATCATGCTCAAGGTTTTCTTGGGGGCGGACAGGCATTTTTTGGGTCATAAAATATCCTACTGTTTTGTAAGTAGCTTTATCACTGAGAGTTTCATCAGTCACACGATTTTTTGTTTTAATTTGCTAAGCGTAAAAATCAAACTTTTTTCTTTAACCCTATCTAATCAGCTAATGGCTAAAGTCATCCGTTTTAATATTTTCTTCGCTCATCGATTCAAAAGTCGCAACTATGACTAGTATGATGGGTATGCACAGATTACACCATATGGACTTCGTAGCTTAAATCAGTTTACATCATTAACTGATGAGCAAACAAAAGAACCCGCAAGGGCCCTTTTGTTAACTTTGGCTATTTCTGGCTCATTAAATCATAACATTCATTGCTTTCTCAGTTTAACAGTGCAGCAGTCCAGTACCTAGTTAGCTGTACTTATGGGGCAATGATTCCACATATTTTTGGGCAAAGTTTTAGCTTTTTAAATCTATTAAAAGAACCTTCAACAGGAGCACCACCATTAAATACCGCAGAATGTTGTTCAGCTTCGACACATCCAAGTGGGTTTTTATCTACATAGTCTTGGAGGAGTGCAGTTAGTTTGGTCCAATGTAAATTACAGTAGGCAGTTGAGGATTGCACTGCGTTTGCAGCTTGTGCTCGAGTGAATGCTGAACCAATTGCAAACGAGAATTTTCCTGAGGTACCAATAGTAGTATTGAGTGAACAAGCTGGGTGTAATCCTGCTGGATGTGAACTTACATAGAGAGGCGAACCGTTATAAGACGCTCCTCTAATGTTTACGCCAAAAATATCAACAGCATAAGCACTACCTGAAATACTCATCACTAGTATCGATAACACAATAAAATTTCTCATACGTTCTCCTGTAGTTGCTGACGGAAACCGTAAGCATATAAAGAAAATTATCGGTCAAAAATTGATTTCGATAAATATTTAAGTGAGAAATTGGTCAACTTATTTTTTTATCCTAATAAATGCAGCAGGTTAGAGTCGCGAACGACATGCTCTTTCTACCACATCAAATGACAAGAAATATTGCAAGGATGACCAAATGACTCCGGCTGTTTGAGCGAGAATGATCATCATAATTTTCTTTATCGAGCTCTGCCCAATCCAAAAATAAGAAAGTTTCAATCCAATGATTTCAACTCGCAAAATTGAATTTTTCTGCTTTGTCGTGTAGTTCCCAAAAGTAGCAGTTTAAAACTACTTTGATTATTATCTTTAGCCTCTTTCAGAAATTTTTCTTTGAACTCAATAATTTTTTTATTTGCCTGGTCTTTGTTTTTTTCAATGGACCACAATTTAGACTTCGAAACAAAAGATGGGTACATACTCAAAACGACATCATCCTCAGGGCTGCCTTTGAAGACAAATTTCAAATTTTTACAATCAAAAATTTCAGATGACTCAGCAAAGTCTTTTTTTTGTATGGCAGCCTTTAATAAAAGGTGCACAAGTTCGAGCCTTTCATCATCGGTGGTGGCATATCTTTTTTTAGCAATCGCCTTTGACCAGTTGAGTGCATCTTCTCTGTCTTGATTAAATTTTACATATTTGTATAGTAGTGTAAGCCCAGGGCCCTCTAATAATGGAATACCTGCTAATTCATTAGAAAGGTTTTCTGCTGTTACACCATTTGAAATAAATTTATCATTTGCCTTATCGGCCTGTATTTGAACATCGAGTAATTCTTGATCTACAGGATATCTTACCTGTGGCATCTCAACCTTTTTTTTGCTTGTACATGATACTTGAATTAGAACAATTATTAAAAATGCTACTATCTTCATTTTAGTGATTCCTTAGTTTATACGCAAAATTCTTTTAGCCAGCTTGAAGTCCCTTCTTCCAGATCTCCCTCACCCTCTCATACGCACTCGCTGGTTTAATCTCCTGAATAAACTCCCCATACTGACTGAGCAGCCTCACCACCTCATCACTATCATGAACAGTAAATCTAATTTCAAAAAGACCATCTTTGAGAACTTCGATTTCTTGCGAAGGATGGATCTTTTGCTCTCTAAATTTAAGCGACATGGGTTTTGTGCATTTAATGGCATACTCTACAATCTTCTCATCTCCTCGCCCGTAAGCTCCAAAGACGTGATCAAGTTTAATTTCTTTTGCTCGCTTTTTATCTACACTCAATTCTGTTTTAACTGCCTTGTGGATCCTTGAAATCCGAAGCATTTTAATGTGACCATTCTCGCAGTCATAAACGTAAATATAAGGTGCTCCCACGAAGTGAAGCTTAAGCGGTGCAAATGATCTTTTTCTATCTGAAAACCTAGCCTCATCAGGCGATGAGTACTGGCACTCAAAGACTTTTCCCTTTCTAAGGCACGTAAGAACTGTATCAAGCACCTCACCGTCAATATCTCCCCCTTCACCTAATACTGTGGGTGAAGCATTCGATATACTTTTGAGATGCTCAAATTCTTTGGCCAGGGCCTTGGGAAGCTTACTTACAAGAGTTGTTTCAACGTTTCGGCAAAGATTTTTAATCACCTTGGGTGACATCTGTTTTAAGTTTTCTAGAGCAAGCACAATGGTTTGAAGTTGGTTTTCATCAAAGACGAGCTCAAAGTCGAGCTTAAATTCCCCGTCAAAATAAAAGCGCCGTGGGTTTGAATCCGTTTCTGAAAGGGGATGAGCAATCGAGATGTCCTCTATGTCCCTCTCAACAGTTTTGCGGTTGATCTCAAAGCCCTCATGATTGAGCTTTTCAGCGATCTCAGTGATCGAGAGTGCGGAGACCTCAGAAGTCATCGAGAGAAGCCTTTTAATTTGATTCTGGCGATGAACCTTGCCCTTATCAGCGTTGTACTTAGGCACTAAAAACCTCCGGGGAAGCTGGACATTTGGTGTCCAACCTTTTCGGTCGGAATGGCGAAAAAGTTAAGCCAAGAATAGCTATTTATCATGAATTAAAGACCTTATCTTTGCACCTAGCTCAGGGCCCTCC
>CANEVK010000064.1 GCA_947442115.1 Bacteriovoracaceae bacterium
AAATGTTAAAGCAGCGAGTAAAAAAATATTTTTCATGGTCTTCCTCTTAGGCTTAAGGGGTTATCTTTCCCCATCCATTTTATCTTTTCGGAAAAATCTTATTTTTCTAAAGTCGACTCATAATTCCGACCACTTAGGACGGGTAAAAAGGACAGGCTTTGCCGTTGTCAGAAAGTTTAAGATGACATGTAGGCATGTAGTAGGAGAAGTTATGTCAACTATTAGAAAGACTAAATAAAGGCCGCACTGCATGAAAGTATGCCACTTGCCCCTTCTGACAATTCTTCTATCAACTTATGCCCAGGCGGGCGTAAAGGCTTATTTTAATCATAATCCAAAGTCCTCCTATACTGACCCCTACAGAAAGATCTCAAGACAAGGGGATGATTTAGAAAAAGTGATCCTGGATAATATCTCTAAAGCAAAGAAATCTATATTCATCGCTGTCCAGGAAATACGACTTCCTTTGGTAGCCCAGGCTTTAGTTACCAAGAAAAAAGAGGGTGTGGATATCCGAATTGTTTTAGAGCATGACTACAACTACACCGTAGTAGCCCAAAGAGATTCTCAAGAAGATCAATATGAGGCGACCAAATTAACTGAGCTTAAAGCCCTCGTTGATATAAATGCAGATGGTAAATTTACGAAAGCTGAGCTTGAAGAGCGTGACGCTGTTTATATTTTAGAGACGGCAAAGATTCCAGTGATGGATGATACCTATGATAATTCTCGTGGGTCGGGTCTTATGCATCATAAGTTTATGGTGGTTGACGGAAAAACAGTTGTTGTAAGTTCGGCCAACTTTACACTTAGTTGTATTCACGGAGATATTCTCGCAACGACATCTCGTGGCAACGCAAATTCCATGATGGTTATTACCTCTCAGGCTGCAGCTGAAATTTTTGAAGAAGAGTTTTCTCAGCTTTGGGGTAACGGTAAAAGAGGTAATTTTGGTCATAATAAAACTTACCGTGGGCCACAAACGATTAATGATCGAGACACAAAAATTACCATTCAATTTTCTCCAACTTCAGCCAGATATAACTGGGAAGAGTCGGTCAATGGGCTCATGGGACAATTTATTGCTAAAGCCACTAAGTCAATTCAAGCTGCTCTCTTTGTCTACTCCGACCAAAAACTTTCAAATATTTTAGAAAAAAGATTTAAATCAGGTGTTGAAATGGGCTTTTTAGTGGAGCCGAAGTTTGCTTTTAGAGAATATTCTGAACTCTTAGATATGGCCGGGATAAAAATGTATAGCCCTAAATGCACGTATGAAGCGGACAATAAGCCATGGCAAAAAGCTTCTGCCGAGTTCGGGATGCCGACTCTAGATCGGGGAGATGTCCTTCATCATAAATTTGCTGTTATCGATTCAAAAACAGTTGTTATGGGGTCTGAAAATTGGTCCGAAGCAGCAAATTATATTAATGATGAAACTCTCGTAATTGTTGAAAACTCAGAGATCTCTGACCAATACTCACAGGAATATGCCCGACTTAGGTCAAAAAGTAGGATGGGTATCCCAACCTATCTAAAAAAAGAAATTAGTCGGTTAGAATCTGAGTGTGATGGCCGCAGCTATTAAAATCGCTTAGTTAAGCTTTTCATTTCTTAATCAAGAAGACTATAATTTAAGCTCTAAGAACTTAGGGAAGGAGTTCCTCGTGAGCCGTGAACGATCTAAAGGTATTGTTGGAATATTTATTTTAGTTACTGTTTTGTTTTTTATTTTCATCATATTTGCGTTTTTTACAGTCTCAAAATTAAAAGACACTGATCAACTTGGATCAGACCTTTTAGACAGTCAAAAAAATTCACCTATAGCAGTCATAACGATTGAAAATGAAATCCGTGAATCGAAAAAAGTGGTTGAGTTACTTCTGATCGCTGAGGAACAGAAGGATATAAAAGCCATTATCCTCCGAATTGATTCTCCCGGAGGTGCAGTCGCACCGACCCAGGAAATTTACGAAGAAGTGAGACGAATTGATAAGATCAAGCCAATCTACGCGAGCTTTGGTTCTGTGGCGGCCAGTGGTGGATACTATATTGGTGCAGCGACAAGAAAAATATGGGCCAGTGCTGGAACATTGACTGGTTCTATTGGTGTGATCATGCAAATGGCAGATCTTTCTGAGCTTTTTAAATTTGCTAAATTTAAGCAGGAAACAATTAAGGCTGGCCGTTACAAAGATATTGGCAATCCTGGTCGTCCCATGACTGATGAAGAAAGAGCTTACTTAACAGAATTGCTGGCCGGTACACATAAGCAATTTATGGATGACATTTCGGCTGTAAGAAAAGATCGATTAACAAAAGACATTGCTGAATTGGCCCAAGGCCAAATATTTCATGGAACAGAGGCGAAAGCTTTTGGACTAGTAGATGAGATTGGGGGATTGTGGCAGGCAGGGCGCGCCATTCACAAAGAACTCAAACTAAAAGGTAAGTTTGGCCTTCGCTATATAAAACCGGCCCGCTCAAAACTTTCATTAAGTGATTTATTGCAAGAAGGTGAGGATACTTTATCTTTTATCCGCCAGAAGGCTTCCCCTCAAACTGGCCCTGCATACCTTTATCAACCATAGGATAATTGATGAATTATGCCTTTCTACTTGAATGGGGAAAAGATCACGCCTTAACGGTAGTTGCCGTCGTTATAACTCTCGTTCTCATCTATCACTACGTCATGGAGCGAGATAAAGCGGTTAAACTTTCCAAGAAATATAGAAATTCAATCTTTGAAGCCCAGTCAAAAATCTTCCTCAATGCGACTCAATACCTCATCGAGGGAAATAAAGATCTTGCGATTAAAGAATTTCTCAATGCTGTTGATCTCAATCGAGAAACAATTGAGACTTATTTTGCTCTGGGAGGTCTTTTTAGATCTAATGGAGAAATTGAGAAAGCCATTTCCATACACCGATCTTTGATTGCTCGGGAAAATATTTCTGAGAATACTAGACTGGTTGCACTTAAAGAGCTTGCCCTTGATTTTGATAAGGGAGGCTTCATTGATAAGGCGATTGAGACCTATAAGGATGTATTAAAGATCAATCGAGATCAACAAGATGTTATCCAGTCACTTTGTAGGATTTATGAGGATATTGAGGACTGGGACCAGGCCTATAATTATCGCATCATGCTCTCTAAGGTAGGGCAAGAGAATCAATCGGAAACCATTTCCCATATCTTAGTACAGAAAGCAAAGGCACTATTTGAACAAGGTCAGTTTAAATCTTGTGCAGAGGAACTGGAAGATGCCTTTAGATTTGCCCCGTCTGTTTCTGCTAAAATCCTTAGACTTAAACTATTTATTGTTCAGTCCAAAATGGAAGATGCCAATGCTCTCTTGCTAGAACTGTTAAAAGAGCATCCGATGTATGCCACTTTTATCTTTGTCTCTCTCGATTCTTTTGGAGCCAAAGTTCCTCAAAAGGATGACTACTTTCAAAGATTAACTCAATTGAAAACGTACTTTTTAGGCTTAAATGATCTGGATATGATTAATGCTCCATCGATTGTTTTATCCAAAATTCGGCTTCTAAAAGATCAAAATAGAATTAATGATGCTTTTAATCTTTTAGATAACTGGATGAAAAATGATGGTCACTCTGATGTCCTAAAAGTGGAGTATATAAAAATTTTGATCGACACAGGTAAAACTGAAGAAGCCTTAGTTCAAACCCGTGGGTTACTTAATAATCTCAATAGCTCCTTATCTCGACATTATTGCTCCCAGTGTGGTTTTAATTCGGATGAAATATTTTGGCGATGCCCTCAATGCCACAACTGGGAAACGATTCAGTTTCGGTGGAAGGTTTAGATGTTTTTATTATTGCTCATGAGTCTTGCGAGTTGGGCGGAAACCATGCCTACGGATGAAAAAGTCGTTGGCATATTCTATATGACACCATTATTTGGTCATGTTCATCAATCATCGTCTAGAACATCTGCCAGCTTAACAACCGTACAGTGCGCACATCCTATTAAAGTTATTGAGTCATCAAAAGTGTTGGTAGCTCCTGAGTGGGCCTATGTCCATGTTGCAGACTACAAGGGATTTATTTTGAAAAGCTTTCTTAGTGAGAAGAGGCCTAATTGTTTTCAAGGTAAATATCCTAAGTTTTTTGATTCTCTTAACCTAGATCTCGCTGAACTTTATTATTGGGGACGACTTTATGATCATTTCCTACAAGGTGAAACTCGCGTTCACTAGTTGGATTCTAGTGACAGCTTCATTGACTTTTTCCCAAACAACTAAATTGCAGGAGGAAAAAGAACTTGAAGTTGTTAATTTTTCTAGTATTCAAAAAGTTTTAAAAAAAGACGGTCTTTCCCAATCTGCAGAATTAAAAAAGAAACAAGTTTCAGTCATGAAAACTGAACAGCAAAATTTAGATAAGGCACGCTATAATTATCCCACAGAAGATGAGTTGTGGGGGATGGCCACAGATTATTGGTTGATCAAAAATGCTCAGTTACTAGGTTGGGATTTTGAAAAACCAGATTATGGTATTGAAGGTTCATTTAAAGGAGTCCTTGAAAATCTTGGATTTTATCAAAAGAAATTTAAAATACTCCTTATCAATACTTCGGCAATCGTTCGAGCAGGTTTCCCCGGAGCAGATGGTGAAATCATCTTTCTTTTATCCTTACCATTTATTCGCTCACTAGACTTGAGCAAACTAGAAATCTCACTTCTGCTTCTAGAAGATTATCTCAGGTATGAAGCCGGTTATTTTAAAAAAGCCGTAAGAACTGAAAAACTAGGTAAACTTGCAGGGACATCTTTTTATGGTGAAAAGAATGTTGATCTCTCTTTGGTCGAAGAGTTAGTAAAAAATTATTCCACCCAGGTTGAGCGTAAAGGCTTTAACTTTCAGCAACAATTTGAAACGACCAAAAAAATGGATACTTTTCTTAAATCTCATCCAGAGCTTTGGAATGTGTACTATAGACTGATAGGTAAAATTCAGAATTTTTTGAAATCGAATCATCAATATAAAGATTACATTAAGCTTTATCCTTCACCAGAAATGCAGCTGAAATGGCTTTCTCCTGAGGAAAAGGCTTTATAATGTTGATGAGTAAAAAAGAACTTGGAGACTTAGGTTCTTATCTGAAGTATTACTCAGCCTTTCAATTAGTCTTTGTCATTTTTGTAGTGCTCTTCTCTTCTGTAGGCGCCTTCTTTCATTTCTTACTAGATCATGAAATTAGTATTGTTGAATCATGGTTACACAATAATCAGTGGGAAATTCTCATTATCTCTAAATTAATTTCGCTATACCTCATCAATAAATGGTTTAAGGTTAGACTTTATCAATTTAAGAATTTTAGAATTTTGATAAAAGAATCTTTGAGCTGGCCTGAATCTAAGGCCATTGTCATTTCCGTTTTTATGCTGATTAGTTTAATTGCATCTCATAAGCCTGTCTTTGTGGATCAAAATACAGGTCATTGGTATTATTTATTCATTTCTTACTTTGGTATTATGTTTTTTTTTGGGATTGAATTTGTCCTTTTGGGGTATCTTGAGGACATCCTAAGTTTAAGTTCTCGCCCGTCTAAGATTTATTTGGGTTTAAGCTTTGCTCTCATATTCTCATTTGCTTTCAAGGTCAGTGTTCCAGATTATTACGGGATGGTGAGCTATTTATTTCTCTGTTATTCATCTCTAATCCTTTTAAGTGGGGATAAATTTAAAAATTGGAGTAATGTTTTGAGTTATCTCGTATTGTTCGTTGCCCCGATGGCAAGTCTATTTGGGTTGGATCCTATTTGGGGTGATGATTTTTCTCCACTCAAGCTAGGCCATAAGCCTAACTTTGCTTTTCTAGCTGTTATTTGGGTGATATCTTTTTTTTATTATCGATATCGTGAATTATTAATTTTATCTGTTCGTAAATTAATCAGGTAGGGGCGTGGTTATGCATGGTGGTTTAAATATATGGCAAATTCTATGGGAATCAGGACTGGTCGTAAAAATTGTTCTTTTACTACTACTAGCTTCTTCTGTCTTGTCTTGGACCATTATTTTGCAAAAATACAAGCAGCTTAAAGCTATTATGGAATCAAATGAAAAATTTGGTCAGTTCTTTAAAACGAACAACTCACTAGCTGAGATAAATAGAGAAGCGGCAGAAACTCCAGATTCCACCATGAGTTTGATGTTTCGTAGGGGATATGAAGAATTAACTAAAATTGGCGAGAAGCTCTCGTCCTCTGGTAAGGGGGCAGTCGCTCAGCACTTCTCTCAGCATGGCTTTCAGTCTTTAGAAAGAGCATTAAAAACCGGTTATAACTCGGCAAATGAAAAAATGGATATAAGAGTTTCCACCCTGGCCTCTATTGGATCGATTACACCGTTTATTGGATTATTTGGTACAGTTTGGGGGATTATTGATGCCTTTAGTGGCCTATCAACAGGTGGAGGCTCGATTGAGGCAGTAGCCCCTGGTATTGCTGAAGCCCTTGTCGCTACGGCCGTTGGTCTTGCAGCAGCTATTCCTGCAGTTTGGTTTTTTAATATTTTCAATAATAAAATTGCACAGATTAATTCTCAAATGGAATCATTCTCACAAGATTTTTTAAATCTCATAGAAAGATCCATACTTACTCGTAAGGAATAAACTCATGGGAATGGGCTCACAATCAGGTAAGAAAGGACCAGTCGCTGATATCAATGTTACACCTCTCGTTGATGTCATGCTTGTTTTGCTGGTTATCTTTATGGTGACTGCGCCCATGCTCTTTAGTGGAATTGATCTTAAGCTTCCAAAAACTCAAAAAGTGAATAATGTTGGACTGACACCTGAACTTGTTATTTTATCAGTCACGGGAGCAGAACAATATTATCTTGGTAAGAACTTAGTGACTTCCAAAGATCTTATTCCTTCGATATTGAAGAAATTTAAGGAAAATAAGACTGAAGTCGTTTATTTACGGGCAGACTATTCCTTAAAATATGAAAAGGTTGCTAAGTTAATTGCAAATTTAAAAAAGGCTGGAGTAAGTCAAATTGCTTTAGTCACTGAAGTGGAGAAGCAGCCTTAAATGTTGGCCCGTTTTGAAGATAAAAATTTTTATCAAAACTTTGCCTTATCTCTAGGGGCCCACCTTTGTTTAATTTTATTGGCATGGGTCGGTGGAACTTGGATTTCAGGTCTTATCAATAAAAATAATAATGTTGAAATTATTCGTGCATCCGTTCGAGTCGATGTTGTTGGTATGCCAAAATTTACAGTTAAGGAACTCAAGGAAATGCAGGCCGAGCCTGTGGCCAAAGCTGAACCAGAGGCTGCCGGGGCCAAGGTTGAAACAAAGGTCAAAGAAGAATCACAAGACGTGATTAATAAAGGGGACCTGGTTATTCAGCAAAAAGGTGAAAAGAAAAAGTCTTCCTTTCTTAATCTTATTTCTGATTATTCAAGTAAAAAAGTGGCGCCTCAAGAAAGAAAAGCTGGGGATAAGAAAGGATCAAAAAATTTAGACTCTCTCATTCTTGAGGGGAATAGACTTTCTAAAGGCTCAGCGTTAGTTGGGGATTATTCCGATGAGCAAAACTCGGAGTTTTCATCTTATGTTCAGGCACTTCCGGAATTAGTAAGAAGCCAGTGGAGACTGCCAAGTTATTTAAAAGAAAAAAATCTAAGATGTCGAATTGCTGTTTACCTCTCGTCGATCGGTGAAGTTCTTAAGACTGAACTTCTTGAATCATCTGGGCAAGGTGAATTCGATGCCCGTGCAGAAAAAGCTATACGTGATGCGGCTCCTTTTCCAAAACCATCTAGTTCAGTGGCGTCTAGGCTTACATCATCTGGTGTAATCTTGCGTTTTCCACTCTAAGGATATTTTTATGAAATATATTCTTCTTATTTTAATTATTATATTTCCTCACTTCGTGTCGGCCCAAGATTCGGTTGCGGAGATTGCGGTTGGTGAAGCTGGAGTTGATAAGGATAAATTTGTTATTGATGATTCAGAACTTAATTCGCTTAACGGTTCACAAACGAATCTAAGCAAAGAGTTTATAGATATTCTTAGGAATAATTTTAGTTTTTATAAACATAAGTTTAATAACGTGGACTACTCTGAGAAAGGAAAGGATAGTTATTCTCGACCCCAGCTTATTAAGTGGAAAGAAAGCGGGATAACTTATTTTGTCTCTTCACAATTTTCTTCGGCAGGGTCTTCAATTGAAGCTCAGTTTAGAGTTTGGAGTGTACTCACTGGTAAAGAATTGTTCACTGGCAAGCTTAAGTTTGATCAAGCAAGTATCCGCCCCAAAGCCCATCAGTTATCTGATTCCATTTTCCGCTCCATTACTGGTAAGCCCTCCATTTTTAATTCAAAAATTGTTTTTGTTTCTGATCGTGCAACTTACGGGAAGGATACAGTTAAGGAACTTTATCTGATGGATTTTGATGGTAATCGAGTAGAGAAGCTAACTAATTTTCAGTCTGTTGTTATTTCACCTTCTGTAGCTCCAGATAATTCAAAAATAATGTTTTCTGTTATTGCGACCCACAAGGAGCTTTCACGCTCAAGGGTGAAAATTACTAAAAATATCGATCTAAAAATGTATGATCTTAAAAAGCGAAATTTTACGACAGTCTCTGACCGTCCGGGTATAAATTCTGGTGCTATCTTTAGTGCTAACGGATCTGTGATTTATCTCACACTTTCTTTTAGTGGTAATGCTGATGTTTATGAGATGAATCTCTCTACTGGATCGATGAGAAAGGTCACGTCTCACTACGCCGATGATGTCGATCCCTCAATTACTCAGGATGGCTCTCTGATGACATTTCTTTCTAACCGTTCTGGACGGGCCCATATCTATACGATGAATCCTTCGCAGACAGAGAAAGATGTTAAGCGAATTTCCTTTGTCGGGCAGTTTAATGCGACTCCGAGATTTTCGCCGGATGGACGTGAAATAGTTTTCACTTCATGGGTTGATAGTGGTTTTGATCTTTATCGCATAAGTTCTGATGGAAATAATTTGTCCAGATTGACTAAGAATTTCGGCTCTAATGAGGAGCCCGTTTTCTCACCAGACGGGGAATTCATTGTTTTTACTAGTAAAAAGATCCTGTCAAAAAACAAGGCTGTCCAGGATATATACATTATGAATAGAGATGGAGAGATATTGGGCCAACTCACCCAGGATTTTGGACGTTGCTTCTCTCCTCAGTGGACTAATGTATTGAAATAATTGAAAAAAATGGAGATTTTTTAAACACCGCACCAAAATGGTCTTGTAAATTTTTCAGGCATCATGTAAGATCTTCCCAGTAACGCACCGTATAAAAATTAAACGGTTTAAATTAAAAAGTGTAAAGGGGATCAACATGAAAACAGCTGCTAACCTAAATGAGATTGCTACTCTTTCAACAGTTCTTCTTTCAAACCTTGATGAAGTTGTGTTCTTTTCAAAGCTTTCTGGCTTTGTTCAACAATTAACTGGTGAGCATAAAGTTCTTGGTTTTGAGGCCCTTTCTGATGGTTCAACTCGTTTAATCGCAGAGAACGGTCAGGCACTTTCTTCTGCAAAACTACTTAATAAAGGTCAAGGTCTTTCTGGCTACGTGGCCCGTATGAAAAGAGCTTATTACTCTAATTCAGTAAAGCGTGACCCTATAGCTTCTACAGGTCTTCGTGAAGAATCAATTGAAGCTGAGCTTTGTATACCGGTGATGATTGAAGGATCAGTTATTGGTACTATTAATGTTCAGTCTGTTAAGAAAGATAGAAATTTTAATGAGTCAGATGTGGCTTCAATTAATGAACTTCTTTCTCAGTTACAATCTCCGATCCGCAATATGCACCTTTTCCTGATGGCAAAAAATCTTAATCGTGATCTTTTGTCTCGTATTGAAGCCAAAGAAAAAGAACTTTCAAATAGAGTTGAAATCCAAGTGATCAGAGGTTTTGAAGATCAGTCACAAATGATTGGACACTCAAAAAATTTCCTTGAGGTTGTTCAAACAGCTAAGAAAATTTCTAGTCAAGATTTCCCAGTCCTTCTTGAAGGTCAACATGGTGTTGGTAAGAAGATTCTAGCTAAAAAGATTCATGGCTGGTCTGGCCGTAAAGGTGGATGTGTTGTTGCTTCTTGTTCAGCACTAAATGAAGCTCAATTGGATCGTGAACTTTTTAGTTCAAAAGGTCTGATGGTTCAGGCAAACGGTGGAACACTTGTGATTGATGATATCTCTAATACAACACTTCATATCCAGACAAAGCTTTTAAGAGCACTTGTTGCTGGTGAAATGATGACTGTTGATACTGAAGAAAAAATTGCTCTAAACGTAAGAATTATTGCAACTTCAAAGATTGATCTTAAAAAACTAGTTGAAGAAGGACATTTTAAAGAGGAACTTTTCTACCGCTTAAATACGATCGCTTTAAGAATCCCTTCTTTACGTGAGCGTCATGAAGATATCAAAGTTATGGCCGAACTTTTTCTTAACCAAGGTAAGTCTGAGTCTAAGATCCTTACAAGTGGTGCTCTTGAGAAGTTAACTTCTTACTTCTGGCCAGGAAATGCTCACGAGCTAAAAAATATCATGGAGCGTACTTATATCCTAACTGATGGTCAGTATATCGAAGCTTCTCACCTTCCTGAGTTTGCTCAAGAAGTTAAGGTTGAGAAAGTTGAAGCTCCAGTGAAATATGTTGAGTTCACACTTTTTGATCTTGAGAAAAAGCACATAATTGACACTCTTGATCATTTACAAGGGAACAA
>CANEVK010000065.1 GCA_947442115.1 Bacteriovoracaceae bacterium
ATAAACCTGATGCGATAGACTTTGTGTTTACTTCTTCTACTTTCTCAATTTTATCACATTTACTAATCGCGTATTTAAGACAGCTGTCTTTGGACCAGGTACGAAGCTTAGCTGTTAAGCTGCCCCAGTAAACATCATCTTCAGAGTAGTTATCACCAGGGCGAAGTCCTACTTCGGAGGGAATAAAATTTTGTTTTATGAGAACACTTAGGGCCTTGTCTTTTTTGCACTTAAACTCACAAGCAACGGTGGTTGCTAACTGATTATCAATTACGGGAGTCATAACTCCATTATTTCCTAGTTCTCCATCAATATGATTGCAGTGCGGGTGCGACTTTGCATTGGCAAGATTATTTTGCAACAAGAGCGTGGCCATATTCGCTTGGGCTTGAAGTGAGAGAACAACAACCGATAGGATCAATTTCATGGTGGTATTTTAGCACAACTTTTAAGTTCTTTGTATCGCTATTGGCGAATTACCTTAAACGGTTCACGATTTTTAATGTTTAAATCAATATCTATGCTTTCCCATTTCCCACGAAACCAAAACATCCCACCGATTGTACCTCTTAACCACTGCCGCCAACTCTTCCAAAAATCTCGTTTCAAATGATTAAATAAAAAGATCCGGTGAATTTCAATCAAGTCGATTCAAAATTTTTCCCAGAATCAAAAGAGAGGTTTTTTTTGGGCCAAGGGGAAGAATATTGGGCCAATAGTGTTCCATAGAGAACCTGATAAGAACTAGATGGCAAACGAGTGGCGGGAGTCATGATTAGAAAATTGATTTTTATTTTCCTTAAAATTTTTTCTTAAAACCTCTGCAACCTTTGGAGAAAGAAATTGTCTGTTATTTTTTTACTTTTTCAGGTTTTGAGGATAATTTTGACTTATACTGACTTGCAAAGGCCATGGAATTCAGTTTCCTTCATTGAAGGTGAGGGCCTGATTAAAGAAGTTGTTTTGCAATGATAGTTTTCATCTTACAAAA
Source organism: Bacteriovoracaceae bacterium (assembly GCA_947442115.1). GTDB lineage: Bacteria > Bdellovibrionota > Bacteriovoracia > Bacteriovoracales > Bacteriovoracaceae > Peredibacter. The sequence continues at coordinate 992 of CANEVK010000065.1, forward strand.
GAAAATGAGGTGGTAATGTTGAATCCCCTCAAACTATTAGGGTAAATACTGCCCATCACTCTGAATTTATGATATTAAGCAATTAGTAGAGGCAAAAAAAGCTCATATTGGTCTATTTTCAAGATCATCTTTCCACTAAAAATACCGATTAGATTCACTCTAGAGAAATTCTTCTCGATTTAAGGAGATACTTCATGAAATTCCTGCACGTCTTTGCCATTTTAGTCTCACTAACCCTGAATCCAGTTTTCGCCCAGGAAGATGAAGGAATTGAAGGAGACTCTGGTGGGGATGAGCAATCCCAGGTCAAAGGAGATAGGAAGGAAAAGCATGAGGCGAGGCACGAAAAAAGAGAAGATCGTCGTGAAGAGCGGCGTAAGAAACATAAAGAAAAACGCAAAGAAAAAAGAAAAAAGAAAAAAACGTAAGGGATAAATAGTCCCTTAGAAGGAACGGGTCCCCTCTGGGGGCCCATTCCTTCTAATTCTTTCGCATTTCATTAATCACAAGTCTAATTCTTAAGAAATATCAAAGTTGACACTAACTTGAGAGTTTGAAAGTGTATAAGAACTTTTTCACAAATCAGGAGATTCATGAAAAAGATCTATGTTTTTGTGCTAACAACTTCAATTCCATTTTTTGCTGCAGCTGATGAGAATGCACCAAAGCAGATCATTTCAATCGGTACCAATGGGCTTGGTTGGAGTGCAGTTGGTAATGTATTTGAGTGGGACAAAAATAAAAGCTCCGAGATTAAAGATCAAAATACAGGCAACGGTGCGATAGCCTTGAATTATAATTATGTCTTCAAAAATCAAATGATGGTTGGGGCAAATATTTTTTATGAAAGTGATAAATCTGAAACGAAATTGGCCAGTGGAGATAAAATAACTGATGATTCAATGACATCAACTTTCAGTGTTTCCGTTGGATACAACTTCGATGAAGATATTATCAATTCATGGTGGTTAAAAGGTTTTATTGGAAGTGGTGGCATTAAAACAGAAACAAAGGACACAACGGCCAATCCAGAGAAAACGAAATCCGATATTGGATTAAATTTTGTCGCCCTTGAAGGTGGTAAAAGAATCAGTTTGGATTCTTGGGGGCCAAAGAATTTTTCTTACTCACCATCGATCGCAGTGGCTTCAACCACATTTGATGAGGATGCAGACGACGTCGGTCTTGAATCATCAGTGAGTGTGACTCTGAATATCTTGAAGTTTGACATTGCTTTCTAGTCCTCTCCATCATCATTCACATAAATCGAATCATCCGTTGAATATTATCAATTTGATCTAATTTCGATTCTGGGGCATGATACCTCGATGAGTCATTCAATGGAATAAAGCTCTAACAATATTTAATAAGGTGAAAACATGAGAACGCTTACGAAAGAAATGCAAAACCAGATTACGCCGGCTTCTGCAGTTAAACTATTGAAAGATGGAAATCAGCGCTTCGTAAACAACTTAAAAATGAACCGAAACCTTCTCCAGCAGGTCAACGAAACCTCTGAATCTCAACACCCCTTTGCTGTCATTGTTAGCTGTATGGATTCAAGAACATCAGCAGAGCTCATTTTTGACCAAGGCCTCGGTGATGTGTTCAGTATTAGAATTGCAGGTAACGTCGTAAACGAAGATATTCTAGGATCAGCTGAGTTTGGATGCAAAGTTGTAGGTGCCAAAGTTATAGTCGTCCTTGGTCATACAGGTTGCGGTGCCATTAAAGGTGCTATTGCAAACGTTGACTTAGGCCACTTACATTTTATTACCCATAAAGTTCAGCGCTGTATCCCGGCCCTCAAAACAAAATATCCAAATGCCTCTGAAAACGACATGTGCTCTCATGTGACAAAAGAAAATATTCTTTTAGGTGTATCGGATCTGAAGTCACGCTCTTCCATCTTAGAAGATATGGAATACAAGGGTGAAATCAAGATTGTGGGTGCCCTTTATGACATCTCTACTGGTGTTGTTGAATTCCTCGATTCATAAATAAGGGAGTCTCTATGATACATTGTGATAATGTAGCAGATGTTTACAAGAAAGATAAAATGCTCTTGTGGCTTCTTTCTGCTTTTAAAGCAGGATTCATAAACTCCGCAGGTTTTCTTATCACGGGTAAGTTTGTTTCCCATGTCACAGGTTTCGGAACCCAGGCCGGAATTGCCATGGGCCACAGTGACTACTTATTTGGTGCTGAACTTATCCTTGTGCCTGCGTTTTTTATTTTAGGCGGAGTTGTCACTTCTCTTGTTCTTGAAACTGGGGCGAGAAAAAATAATCGTCCTTCATACTATCTGGTACAAGGTTTTATTACGACACTTATTGCAGTTGTCATTTTAATTGGTGAAAGTGGACTCGTATCAACGACTGAACAATTTGATGTGGATAATCGTTATCAATTTATGGAATTTGCTGTCATTGCCTTGCTCTGCTTTATTTGTGGACTAAAAAACAGTCTTGTCACTTGGACCACTTTCGGAAAAATTCGCGTAACGCATTTAACAGGACTTTCAACTGATATTGGGCTTCACCTTGTTGCTACCTTATTTCCAAAATATAAGAATGTTAGATTAAAAGAGTCTCGGGATATAAATATCCATCGTATTTTTACGCTTTGTTTCTTTTCAATTGGTGCCTTCATTTCAGCACTTGTTTTTCCTTACATGGGATTTAAAGCTTTTTACATCGCTCTCGGGATCTCAATGTTCATGACTATTTTGAGTTTTTATATAAGAAAAACAGAGGTCATTTCAGGCAGTAAGGCCCACGGATAAAAGGGCGAGTTTAGCTGTATAATCATCTTACAAAAAATAAATGGGTCTTTCATTTTTTCAAGTTCCGGTTTGGAGCTAAAGGTTAGGCTAAAATATGGTTATGAGATTTATCCCCCTCAGCTTTCTCTTGACCCTTTTAGTAACATTACTGAGTTTTTCTCCAGAAGCTTATACTCAGGATGAGACTGACCACACGGCCTGGAGCTGGCTCAGAGTTGATGGTCACCTTGATGATCTCAGTTCCCAAGAATCCATACAATCAAAATTTCCCTACAGCATTGAATGGCATTATCGCCTTAAAAATGATGCCCAAGATTTTTCTCAATTCATCCTTAGGCCTATGTTGGGTTATAACCTAGATGAACAAAAGACCCTTTGGGTAGGTTATGCCCTTATCACCCAAGAGCGCCAGGGTGAGATTGTTAATGAACAACGTCTCTTTCAGATGATCACGTTCAAAGGAAAAATTTCTGATTCACCTGTGGTCTACCTCGCTTCCACAAGACTCGAAGAAAGAGTTTTAGAAAACTATGATGAACTCAACCTCAGACTAAGACAGAGTTTAAGAATCGCTATCCCGCTGATGGAAAATAAGAATTTCAAATTGTCCCTTATCTTCCAAGATGAAGTCTTTTTAAGACTTAACCAAACTGAGTGGGCCGGAGCAAGAGGTTATGATCAAAATCGCCTGTATATCGGGCTCGAACACCAAACCAAAATTGGAAATACACCTGTAGCCTTCAATGCAGGCTACATGAATCTGCACACTCCGACCAAGACAACTCATATGATCAATGTTGGAGTGAGAATTAATATCAATAATAAAAAGAAACCGCGAAAACTTAATTAGATGTTATTAGTCAGAATTCAGTAAATTACAAAAAGTGACATCTTCAGCGGATTTTTTCGATCCAACTTCTAAGGCCGTTTGTTGGCAAAGAGTACTCTTATAAGGTGCAAACTTTTCTTCTGGTAACCCGAAGCAAACTTGACCTCTTTGATTACAAAGAGAGAGATTTCCTAAACCAGATGATATCTCTTTACAATAAGTCGCGATTTTATCAATGGCCGCATTATCAGTCAGAACGTCTGGGAAAACAAACTCACCTTTCTCATCTTTAGTACTATTTAAAAATTCGATTAAAGAGCAATTATCCGCCGGTTTTGTTTCCGCCGTTTCAACTTTACTTAAATCACCCTGGGCCTCGCCAGTTCCAACCGAGTGGGCCTGAGGTATAATGGGAGAAAAAATGCAATAATTAGAATCGAGATACTCCCCTTCAAGTTTAAGTTTCGCTAAAACATTTTTTGAATTGTATGACTTATAAGGCACCTTGGTTTTTGTCTTAGCGTCTGCCGGAGCTTTTGGATCATCCACATAAGTGAATTCTGAATGGAAGTCTAAACGAGCGGCTTTTTCATTGAGAAATTTCTCAAACTTTTCCGCCAAATCAAGGTTAAATTCCATACTCTTTTTTGAAAGTTCTTTTTCTGTTTCCTGGTAAAGCTTATCGACAAAATCATTCTTTACACAATCACAGCCACTGCAGTTTGGAATCACATAGACACTCGGATGTTTGACTTTAATCATGGTCAAAGGCGCCATGGATTTATCATTGGTCTTCATGACCTCTGAAGCCTTGCTATAGATATTGTCATACTCATCAAAGGGAGCATCTGCTGAAGTTAGATTTTCATAGCCAGTTCTGGGAGTCACTCGAGAAAGATAAGTGAAGGAAGTATTTTTTTGATCATTTTTAAAAACAACCCCCGTCTTACAGGCGGTATGAAAAAAACCTCTAATCTCTGCTTTGTTAGAATTCTCGGTGGTCGTGAGTGATTTTACATTGAAGAAAATATCTGAGACGAGTAGCCTGCCATGAATAGGATAAAGTGAGAGATCCTTATAAGTATTGTAGTGCTGCTTCAGGGCCCATAAATTTCCCATGCGCGTGGTGAAGACGTTGTAGATCGAGGTTGTTCCCCCTTGTTTTGAAACTTGGACCGTGTGATTGGTGAGGTTTTGCTCATCCAGATCTGATTTAACAAGGAAAGGCGAATCCTCATCCACTCTGAATTCTTGATTCCATTTATTAGATTCGACTAAAAGTTTTATTTGGGCATTTAATTCTTTCGCTATAGTTCGGGCACTCGCACTGGGGATGATGGAATTAACAAAGGCAAGTTCTTGAGGTTCAAGGGTATCGAAATACTGATTAAAAAGTTTAGCAGCGGAGGTAGTCGCATTGGCCAGTAGAGACATCTGGTTAGTCGTCGAAGTTGAAGAAGAGGGCTTAATGAAGGAACTGTAAAGAGAATCGAGCGTTAAAAATGCTTTCTTTTGAGCAAAATCGAGTTGTTCCTGTTCGGCCGGATCTATCGCCAGTGCACTTTCTTGGCAAAGATCAAGTTGTGTCGCCGGAGTTAATTTTAAAAAGTCATAGGAGACAGTTTCTGCAATATAGTTTCTAACTTCCTTACAACCTTCTTTTAACACGTTTTGTTTGCTCTTATATTTTTCTGCTAAAATTTCTTCGCAATCAAGGAGTACTTTATGGACAAGCACTTTACCGACACTCGGAGGTCCAAGCATCACGGTGATAGGCTTCATGGAGTTGAGTTTTTTGATTCGACCATGGTTTATGTCAATGACTTTTGCTCCTTTTTTACAAGGATCATCCCGGAGGTCAAGACCAGTCCAAAAAAAGAGTCTTGACCAATGAAGGTAGGCTTCGCTTTCGGTGAAAGTCATCCCTGTAGAATGGTAAAGATATTTTTTAAAAAAATCGATTTCCTGAGATCTTAAATTGGTAACGTCTGCTTGAAACTTTTTCTGAGCAGCCTTTCTTTCTTTCTTATTAGTATCCAGGATGCTGTAGCGTTCAACTACATCCTCTTTATCAAAATTTGTCGTAATGGGGTCTTTAGCATCGGCTTCTCCCTCTTTCCCTCGACTCATGAGCTGAATAGTTGTACCAGAACTTGAGGCCATATTAAGTCTATCAACGGCCTGGCGCAGGGGATGCCCAGATGTATTTAAATATGAGAGAGCATCTTTAACAAAAGAGGCATGGTTAAGCGCAAGGTAGCGAGGATAATGATCGAGTTTAAGCGATGACATAGGCGCCGGTATGGCCTTTTTAGCTTTTTCACCCGCTTCTACTTCTCTTAATTCAGGAACATTCATGGTGAGACGTGCCCCTCTACGATAAGTACAATAGCCTCGACAAAAAGCATCTCCTGTTGAAATCGATGGAGAATCATAACCAATGATCTTTTTTTCTTTAATGTCCTCAGTTGCAAATTGATTTCCAAAAATAAGATCCATCAGAGTATTGGCCCTTCTTTCGGCCAGATATATATTTCGAACCGGATTAATGATGTCGATAAAACCTTTACCCACCGGAAAGCGATCTTTTTGATTTTCCGGTTTGGCCAGCTCTTGCTGGAATTGAGATTGTTTAAAAACGCGAGTTAAACCTTGGTCAGAGAGATGAGTTCTATCACCGGCGGTAAAAAATTTCTCTTGGATATTGGCATCATAACCAGAAACAATATTTCTCACTCCGTCAGCATAACCGACGGCTTCCATGCTGATCCCTTCAACCTTTTTGGTCTTTTTTATATCTTTAAGGCGGGCGAGAAGTTTTTTTACAATTTTGACAAAGACCCCGGAAGAATTTTGGGCATCTTGAACTGATTTTTTTGTTTTAATGTCTGTTGTCGTAGCAGGCACAGTCCCCTTATGGTTCATTCCATTTGGGACATCTTGCTTGATCTCACCTTTTGGTTCCACATAGGACTTATCAGAACCCAACTTAAAGTAATCACCTGTAAGATAGAGAGAAATAGCATTGCCTTCAATCTTCAGGCAGAAGTCCCGGCTCATGGCCCCTTTGCGGATAAGCGCCCGAATCTTATCATCATCCGTACAAGACAACTGGGTATTAGGCTCTTTTGCTTGAGCAAAACTGACAAGAATCAAGAGTAAATAGGTTATGATCTTCATACTCCTCCATTATGAACCGCTTCACCTTTGAGTTCCATCAGTATGATTTTGCCTCTGATCGCCTTCTAATATTTTAAGTAAAAATGTCGATAATGAGGTGTATGAACAATTTGATTTTAAAGGTCTTTGCCCTTTTTCTGGCCCTTCTTCCAAGCCTTAGTGGCGCTTCGACCTTTGGCCTCAATTACTATTGTGGGTGCCGAGGAAAGTTGCAACTCAACCCAGCTACTGGATTAATTGATTTTATGTCCGGCCCAGAATTCCCAAATTGTTCTCAAACTTTTGATCAGATCTATTACGACCCACAAAATGATATTACCGGTGAATACAGTAAAGGCTTTGATCAACACACCCGTCAAAAAGACCAAGATGGAAGACCCATTTGCAATAGTACTGAAATTAAAGACTACCTTTCTTTATACAGAAAACTGCAAAAAGAAGGTGAAGATGTTCTAGAAACAAAAGTTGATGTGAATATCTGTGATGCTAATACCACTCATAAAGGTCAAAATGGAAAAGTCACTCAATGTCGTGAAGCCTTGGTTGATTTATTGGGAGAGCATGAGAAAGCTATTTATGATGCTTGCAAGGTGGATTTTAGAAATAGAGGAAAAAGTAAACAAATTGATCGCTGCGTGCGATCTGAGGCCTACCGGCTTTTGCTCGATACCAATGATGCAAAGTTTTATCATGATGTTTGTCCTAAAGATCCGCAACAAGCACAACTTCTCTGCGTAAATAACATACGTTCAAAACTCGCCGATTCATATTTTAAAAAAGAAGTGGCCACCTGTACTGAGGTCAATGGCTTTAATACAGAAAACGCAGTGCGAATCTGTAAAGACGTTCTCATTTCAAAAATTTTAGCATTTTCAACAAATGATGAGCGCAACAAACTGCTCTCTTGTATCAATACAGCAGTGGGTGAAGAAGCGATTAATAAATGTGTCTCAAGATTTCTGGCGCCTCAAGACGAAAAAGAAAAAGAAATGCTTGATGCCATCAGCGCAAAGTTTTGCCCTGAAAAAGATTTTCCCGCAGCTGATCTTCGCCAAAAATGTCTTGAAGATATATTACTCGAAAATCTTCAGGATTTTCCTCTCGATGAAAAATGTAAAGGTATTCAAGATCAAACTGAACAAAAAAAATGCCAAAGGCTGGCCCTCTACCAGAAGATGCTTAATTCTTCAAAAGGTGAAGTCTTTGACTGCTGGAGTCGAGAAAAATTTGATTCTATGAAAGATCGTGCCAAGTGTAGTGATCTTTCAAAAGACTCTCAGGAAGCTATTCAAAAGTGTCTGGCCATCGCTGAACCAGACTTGCAGATTCAATGCCTCGAGCAAGTTTCTCAAAGAAAAGATTTAAGTCTCAAAGGTCATGACATTGGATCCGAGGAAGCAGCGAAAGCTTTTGAGAAGATACTCAAAGATCTCGGTGTTGATACTGAGAGCTGTCAATCTTCTAAGAATAAATTTTCATGCCTCAAACAGCTCTATGATGCCTACAAAGCTCAACAGGCAAGTGCCGCACAAGGGGCAGAATTAACTGGAATGAGCACACCCTTGGATCAATCGAAAACCGCGAATCTTCCGGGAATGGATTCAACTCAAAGTCAAGGAAGTGAGAATTTATCTAGCGGAAAGAAAGGCCTAAATGCCATAAAAGGACTTGGACCCAAGCTGGGTTTTACCATGTCTGGAGGACTATTTGCTCTCTTTAATAACATCAGACGTTCAATCAATTACCGCAAAAGTCCCTATGCAAGTTGCAAATGTATCGGGCAAACAGGGACACTGAGTGTTTTTGATCGAGTGAGACTTTTTTTAGGATCAAAGAAAATTGCCAAGGACTTAGATGCTAGTCAAATAAAAGATCAAAAAGAAAGCTTAGACAAGATGGCCGGCCATGATGAGAAGCAATCAAATAATATGCAAACAAGTGTTGCCGTCTCACAAGTGAAGACATCTCAGGCCGAACAATGTAAAGCACTTGCTATTCAAGAAATGCAAAAAGCAGAAGCTGAAAAGCTTCCACCTCCGACCTGTGGGAATAAGACCGTAGCAGAGATGACAAATCCAAAAACCAAGCTTTATGTGGATCAGATTCAAAATGCACCCAATGCTTATTATGCCCAATTACTTTTTGAGGAATGGGATGAATATTTAAGTGGAAAAATATCTTCTCGCTCTCTAGATTCAATTGATCTTGAGGCATTAGTCAAGGAAGAGGAAGCAGAAGAGTTGAAAGAAACATATACCACGACGATTCAACTATACGGGTTCTTCATCTCTAGTGCTCATGCTTCTTCCGAAGTGGTAGGAATGCCTCTACAGGGAGCCGCCTTGAGTATGTTTAAAGAGTCTAAGATTGAGAAAAAGGATATGGATAAGGTCGTAACACCTTCACCTCAAGGTCAAAATCCAGTCACTGAGTCTGAAGCCGTTAAACAGGAAGGTAAAAGAGAGAATTCTGATTATCTTGGCATAATCTTAAGACTTCTTGATCAGGTAAAAAAACTCAAATCTATAAAGGATAGTATGTGAGATTACTCCTATTACTATCCATACTTATTGCATCCCCGAATTCATTTTCTCAGGCCTGTCTTCAAGAAAACTTAGTGGTCGATCCCTCATGTAGCTGCCAAGCCAAGAATAACTGTTATAAATTTTTTTCCCCCGACTATCTTCAAGCTGTCAAAAAGGTAGCTGGCACAAATCCAAAATTAGTGAAGGCCGTGGTGGAAAATCAAAAAGCAACAACCAGTGCCTTTAATAAAATCATGAGTAATAGATCTGTAAGCGGTCAGGAACTAGAGGCCATAAGAAAAGAAGCTGCCTTGCTTGAAAAATTGAACCAGAAGAGCCTTGCTTCCCTTAATACTCTCAGATCTAAAAATAAGAGACCACCGTTAAATCCAGAA
>CANEVK010000066.1 GCA_947442115.1 Bacteriovoracaceae bacterium
GAAAGAGAAAAAGTATTTCACCCATTGGGTCGAGCATGAAGCTCTGCTAGCTTCTTGGAGAGTCCTTGTGGCCAGGGAGCTTTATAGTCACGGCATTGAGCGAGCGGAGAGGATCAAACTCATTCAAAAATATCTCCTGACTCATCCAAGAGTCTCCATCAGACAAAAAGTCGAGCAGGCGATTATAAGTAGTTTGGTTTTACAGTTACAAAAAATGCAAGATCAGAAAAAACATGATCTTTTTCAAGCTGAAAAGGAGCTGAGCTACTGGATTGGCCGAGACATCAAAGCCGATGAAATAGCTTTTCAATTCCCAGATGAGAAGAGAGTGTTTATTCCTGTTGAAGATAAAACAATTGATGATATCGAATTGATTCTCGCTAAAAATCAATTAGAAATATCTAAGATCGATGCAGAGATGGCCAAAAAAGAAAGACGTCCTGATCTCTTTTTAGGTGCAGGTTACAGAGTTGAAAATGTCATCCCTCAAAACCAGTTTAGTTATGGAGTCATTGGTCTTAATATTCCGATATGGGACACGGGAGCTTTAAGAAGCGAGGCGAGCCGAGCACGTGTCAAGCGTGATGAAAAAATTCTGGAGGAGTCACAGAAAAAAGTTGTTCTCAAACATCAAAAACAATTGGAAATGGTTCAATATTTTTTGAGTCAAGTCCGACGATTTCCTAATCGACTTTTAAACCAGCAAGAACAATCAATTCATCAAGCGGAGATAGGATTTAAACAAGGCCTGATTGATGTGAACACATTTCTACTGTCTGAAACGCAAACACACGATGTGATCGATCAAATTTATTTGAGTTGGATGGGTTACCTTGAAAACTTAAGTACCTTACAACTTATGAGATCAGAAAAATTTGAATGGGAGACAAAATGAAAAGGCCATCAGTTTTAGATCAGGCCATTGATTGGGCACTGGCAAATAAATTTTGGGTGATCACATTAACAGTTCTTTTTACTCTTGGAACGCTTTATAAAGTACAAGATTTATCAGTGGATGCAGTTCCTGATATTACCAATATTCAAGTTGTCGTGAATACTAAAACCAAGGGCCTTGATCCCGAGAAAGTAGAACTAACAGTCACTCAACCTCTTGAATATGAAATGATGGGTATTCCCGATCTTCAGGATATGCGCTCTATTTCTAAGTTTGGCCTTTCTCAAGTCACACTTATCTTCAAAGATGGAACAGATATCTATTGGGCGAGACAACAGGTCTCAGAAAAACTAGTTATTGCCTCTGGATCTCTTCCTGGTGGTTTACAACCTGAGCTTGCTCCAATCACCACTGGGCTTGGTGAGGTTTACATGTACAGTGTGGGTCTCAAAAATGATTCACCCTATTGGCAAAAGAGTAAAAAAGAACGGATGCTTTACCTGAGGGAAGTTCAAGATTTTGTGATTCGTCCAGCTCTCCGAAGGATCCATGATATTGCTGATATTGATTCAAATGGAGGACTAAAAAAAGAACTTCATATCAACATTATTCCTGAGCTCCTGATTAAACATGGTCTGACGATTGATAAGGTTCAAGATAAACTCAGAGGCCTTGGAGAGAGTTTTGGTGGAGGAACAATTGATGCGGACAAAAAATCTCTCATCATCAAATCTTCAACTTCTATTGATGAAATCCAAGATCTTGAATCCATTAGTCTCACTCAAAGATACAATGGTGAGCGACTTAAATTAAAAGATGTGGCCAATGTCGGCATCGATTCACCTCTTAGAATTGGTGGGGCAACCTTTAATGGAGAAGAAACAGTCCTTGGAACAGTCCTCATGAAAAATGGAGGAAATGGTCGTGTGGTTAGTCTTGAAGTGGAAGATAAAATTCAGAAAATTCCAGTACCTCAGGATATAAAAATTACGCAGCTTTATTCTCGTGGATTTCTAGTTAATACCACCTTAAAAACGGTGATTAAAAATCTGGTGGAAGGTGCTCTCTTAGTCGTATTCATCTTACTTGTCGTCCTCGGGAATTGGCGAGCGGCCGTAATTGTGTCTATTATCATTCCACTTTCCATGCTTGGAACCACCATGGGTATGCAGTTCTTGCATATTTCTGGAAACTTAATGAGTCTTGGGGCCATCGACTTCGGTCTTGTGGTCGATGGAGCAGTGGTCTTAATTGAAACTCTCGTGGCAAGTTTTTATGCTCTTACAGCTGAAGAGCGCAAAACACTGACTAAAGATCAAATTGTTGCAGCAAAAGCTAAAAACGTCATGCGCCCAGTAGTATTTGGATTACTGATGATCATGCTCGTTTATATTCCTATTTTGCTCCTTGAGGGAGTTGAGGGAAAAATGTTTCGCCCGATGGCCTATACCGTTCTTATGACATTAGGTTGGTCACTATTCTTTACCATCTTTTTAATGCCCGTATTGGCCTCAGTCTTCATTAAAATCCCAGAGCATACCGAAGGTGAGGAGCATGATACCTATTTGTTCAGAAAATTAAAAAATTGGTATCAACCTATCCTGAATAAAGTGATTCATCATCCTAAGAGCTTGATAGGAATTGGTCTAGTGCTCGCTGTACTCAGTGTTATGAGTTTGCTTCAGTTAGGGGCCGACTTTGCACCTCAACTCGATGAGGGTGATATGGTTGTCAACATTACTCGTAATGCTCGCATATCACTCAATGAAGCGATTAGAGAGCAAGAAGAGGTTGAAAAGAAGGTCGCTCTAATTCCTGAAGTCGAATTAGTCTTTTCTCGTCTTGGAACTCCAGAATCTGCAACAGATCCCATGGGTGTGCATCTGACTGATATGTTTGTGATGTTGAAGAAAGATCGCAGCCTCTGGACCGTAAAGACCAAAGAGGAAGTTTATCAAAAAGTAAAAAAAGCGATTGAAGATTTACCTTTTGAGCAGGAGATAGCTTCAACTCAACCTATCGAGATGCGTTTTAATGAAATGTTGGAGGGATCTCGAGCTGATGTGTCCCTTAAAGTGATTGGTAATGATTTGACATACATGGTGGAGGAAATTGACTCTCTCGCCTTGAAAATGCAGAAAATTCCTGGTCTTGAAAGTGCTGAAATGGATCCACTGACAGCACTTAGAAAAAGTCAGGTCATAGATATCAAACCTAAATTTAGTGAAATCTCAAAACTCAATATTAGTTTGGATGAGTTCAATCAAACCGTTGTGAGCTTTATGCAAGGAGCAGTGATTGGCCAGTGGATACAGGGAACGAGAAGATTTATGATTGTTCTCCATCTTGATGAGGAGAGACGAGATAAAATTGATGAAATTAAAAAACTACCGGTGGTTCTGCCTGATGGAGGAAGTGTTCCTTTAGAGCAAATTGCTAATATTGAGATTAAAGATCAAGTGACGACGATTGCTCGTAATTGGGGGCAACGTTATGCGGCCCTTTCTTTAAACATCGATAACAGAGACACTATGAGTTTTGTGACCGACGTAAAAGATATTATAAGTAAAAATCCAGTTCGTGGGGATCATCGTTTTCATCTTGGGGGACAATTTAATAATCTTGAGCGTGCTAAATGGCGACTGGCCATGATTATTCCATTGACTCTCATTTTTATTATCTTCATCTTGTGGAGGGAGTTCTCCTCCTTTAAAGATGCCCTCATCATATTTCTTTGTGTTCCGTTTGCTGCCTTTGGAGGCGTCTTTGCTCTTTATTTCAGGGATATCCATCTTAGTTTGTCTGCAGCCGTGGGTTTTATTGCTCTCATTGGTATTGCTTTACTTAATGGAATCGTGCTCCTGACTGTGTTTAATCAGTTGCGTGAACAAAATACCAAAGAAAATTTAAAAGATATTGTTATTCGTGGAACTTTGTCCCGACTTCGCCCCGTGGTGATGACTGCTTTAGTGGCCTCTATTGGTTTTATTCCAATGGCGCTTAATACTGGACTTGGGTCCGAGGTTCAAAGACCTTTAGCTTCCGTTGTTATCGGTGGAATTTTATTTTCAACCGTTTTAACTCTTCTGATTTTTCCTTCAATCTATCTTTTTTTTCATGTAAAAAAAGAATCAGTTTAATCTCCTTATTCGGTGGCTTTCTTCTTGCTCTCTCTTTTTGATAAAAGAGGCATGATGGAAGCCATCAGCTTGAAATGTTACAAGGAGGACATGATGAAAAAAGTCAAAGATGTGATGAGCTCTCACCCCGTGACTTGTCTTGCAGATGCGACTCTTGAGCATGTCGCTAAATTGATGCTTGAGCATGATTGTGGAGAAATTCCAGTTGTTGATACTGAAAAGAGTTTAAATCCCATCGGTGTTATTACAGATCGTGATATTTGCATCAGAACGCTGGCCTTAGGTAAAAATCCCCTTCAACTCAAAGTCAGAGATTTTATGACCTCACCAGTCACTGTCGTAGAGGTTGATAAACCGATCGAGGCTTGTTGTGAAATCATGGAAGCCAAAAAAATTAGACGAGTCCCGGTTGTCGATCTAAATGGGAGGATCTGTGGAATGATTTCCCTCGCAGATCTTGCTAATAAACTCGATGATGCCATTACGTCTGAAGTCGTAAAAAATATTTCTGTACCGGGTAAGCCTCTGGTGGCATGAATAATAAGTTGAATTCTTTCTGACTCAGGTTAGAATTTATTCATGAAATCTAAAATTATCACCCTATGTTTACTATTTTCTATTAATGTCTCTTTTGGAAGCTCCTTGAAAAAGGAGCTTACTTCACCATTTACTACACCCGCCTCAACTTATTTTTGGTCAGGTGTTGCCGCTACGACTTTCTTAGTTTTAACTCAAGACTCTATTTCTGATCCCGTGACTGAGGATTTAAGTACTCACGAGCCATTAGGTGATGCCGCTGTGGTTGGGGACCTCTACGGTCAACTCATCCCTAACGCTGCTTACACTCTAGGAATGTATGGTCATTATTATTTTACAGAAAATAAAACTTCAGCGACTCGCGCTGAGATGATGTTTAAGGCGAGTTTATATTCAGGACTAACAACAACCGTTCTAAAGTATACCCTTCGTCAACCAAGGCCAGATAATATTCAGGAAAAAAACTCTTTCCCGTCAGGCCATACCACAACTGCTTTTGCCTTTGCTTCTCTTGTGACCATGGAGCATGGTTGGAAGTGGGGTGCCCCAGCTCTGGCACTGGCCACCCTCACTGGAGTGAGCCGTATGAATGATGGGAGACACTTCCTTCAGGATGTTTTAGCTGGCATGACAGTTGGTGTGGGGTATGGACTTGGTGTTTGGTATGCTCAAAGAGGGGAAAGTTCATCTGCTGTGATAATTCCCATTTTAGATGGACAGACTTTTGGCGCACGGGCCGTGGCGAGTTTTTAAAATGAAAAAAATTGTCATTCATTCTCCTGGATCATATGAAAAGTTAAAACTTGAGGAAGCTTCAGACCTTGTACCTGAAAAGGATGAAGTCGTGGTGGAAACAAAAGCTTTTGGCGTTAATTATGCTGATTGTTGTGTTCGCTGGGGTGTTTATGAATCTGCAAAAAAATTTATAGGCTGGCCCATCACTCCCGGATTTGAATTTTCTGGTTATGTCAAAAAAGTCGGGCCAGGAGTTCAAAAATTTAAAGTCGGGGATAAAGTTTTTGGCATCACTCTGTTTAATGCTTATGCAACAGAAGTCAAAGTCCCTGAAAAGCACCTTTACCATCTTCCCTTAAATTTTAGTTTTGAAGAAGCGGCTGCTTTTCCTGCTGTTTTTATGACGGCCTATCACGCGCTTTTTCAAATTATACGTTTACCGAAAGAAGCCAACATTCTTGTTCATTCTGCTGGTGGTGGCGTTGGTTCAGCTATTCTGCAACTCGCTCGGGCTAAAAATTTAACGGCTTTTGGTGTGGTTGGATCTTCTCATAAAATGGATTATGTAAAATCCTTGGGAGCTTCAGCGGTTATTGATAAATCTCAAGATAATCTTTGGGCCAAGGCAAGTGAGTTGTGTCCCCAGGGTTATGATGCTGTTTTGGATGCTAATGGGCCTTCAACTTTAAATGAAAGTTATAAGCATCTTCGCCCTACTGGCAAACTTATTATTTATGGAGCACACTCGCTGCTCCCTCAGTCAAAATCAGGTCGAATGAATTATCTCAAGGCAGGTTGGGGACTTTTAAAAATGCCTCGCTTTAATCCCATGAATCTTGTCACAGAAAATAAAAGTCTTATTGGTTTTAATTTGTCCTTTCTTTTTGAAAGAGATGATCTCGTGGGCGAGGGCATGAATGATCTTCTTCAACTCATTGAAGAAGGAAAAATAGTTCCTCCGCGAGTCACTTCATTTCCGATGAAGGACATCGCTCGAGCTCATGAGCTTATTGAGTCAGGTCAATCAACTGGGAAAATCGTTATTTCAGTTGCCCTCAGCTAGAACAACAAATTTAAATTCTTTGAAGCCTGCTGAAGCACAAGTATGCATCACTCTTTTAAGATATTCATATTTTATCGATTTATCGACGACAAGATTTGCAACACCTGAAAAAGGTTTTGCTTTGGGAGAGAGTTTCTCAGATTGCTTAATCGTCTCTTTTATTTTGACGAGTTCATTATAGAGAGGAATGATTCGTCTACCACCCTCATCATAGATTTGTGTATCACTAGCATTTGCAACATTAAATATCTCTTTATCATCGAGCCAAATCTGACTTTTAGAAACTTGGACATTGACTCCAAAACTATTGAGAGTCTCAGAATTTGATCGAGGGATCTCAATCCCTTCAGGTACATTAATGACTACACCAGATGAGTTATAACTTTGAAGCAGAAATACCATGAGAATCGTTAAAATATCTAGGAGTGAAGTGATATCGATGTCAAAAGCACCTCCACCTTTTCTTCCTCTTCGACTTTTTATAGAACGTGATCTGGCCATACTCTGCCTTTAACTCATGAGGTTACTAAAAATAATTTTGCTAAATAATTCTTTGAGCTTTTCATCTACACCTTCTTTATTAGGTTTATAGATAGCTTCATCTGTTTTATTTAGTCTGCGAACAGTATCCATAATTCTCACGATCTCTTCGTAAGTCAGATCTCCCTCCGGCTCAAGAATGATAGTATTTTCATCGAGGTACTGCTTTTTGAGTCCAATCAGAGCATTGTGCAGCTCATCTAGATTATAAGTACCGTCACCTTGGCGATTGAAAGTCTGTATGGGCCTTGAAGGGACTCCACGAGATAGCGTCATTTGATTAGTTTCGATCTTAAGAGTGAGGGCCAGAGGATCTTTTTGATCTTTAGGTGGCTCTTGATCCGAAACAATAGGAACATCGCTGCCAACTTCATAGATTTTTAAAAATGTTGCCGACATTAAAAGAAAGAAAATAAAAATGAAAATTGAATCCATAATGGGGATGAGGTTCAATTTTTCATCAGGCTTTTTTCTTTTACGAGAGCTTGGTACCTTAAGCATGTTGATCCTTACTCATCAATGGCTTTTTTTGTTCCAAGAATGTCTTGAAGCTTGACTGAAAACTCATCAATCTCATTGATAATTTTTTCAGATTTAGCAGCAAGAAAAGCATGAATCATCATGATCGTGATCGCAGCCCCAAGACCTAAAGCTGTCGTGTTCATCGCAACCGCAATACCTTTAGCAAGAACTTCACCTTTTTGAGTTGGATCAGCTGCTGATACAGCAGAGAAGGACATAATCAGACCTTGAATTGTTCCAAGGAGACCAAAGAGAGTCGAAAGGTTAGCAGCTAACTGCAGATAACCAAGACGCATCTCAATTTTAGGAATAACTTCTAAGGCCGTAGCATCAATAGCATTCTGAACTTGTTCAGGTGATTGATTGGCACGCTTGAGACCACTCTTTAGAACTTTGGGTAACGCTGCTGCTGAGCCTGAGCACACACGGATCGCACCTTGTATGTCGTTGGAGAGAATATAGCGTTGAAGTTCATTCATAAAAGAGGGGCCATCAACATCATACGTGTAAGAGAGTTTTTTAAATCTCTCAAAAGCGACTGCAAGAGCAAACGCCCATACGACAAGAATGACGTACATGAAAATACCGCCCTCAACAATAAATCTGACAAACCACTGGATCATTTCCATAACTGTTTCCCCTTCCATGGAAAAATAAACATTTACATAAGATTATAAACCTAATTTAAAAGGGATAAAGCTTTTTTCATGCAGCAGAAAATGCCTGATGCTTATACTTGGGAATTAATAGTTTTCAGGGAAAAGCTGGCGTTCGATGCCTTCGATAAAAATGTGGATACATTTGATATGGATTTCTTGGATGCGATCTGTGATAGGAGCGTTCACAATAATAGGAACATCAACCATGGATTTAAGTTTGCCCCCATCTTTACCAAGGAGTCCGACAACTTTCATCCCTTTTGATTTCGCCACTTCCACAGCTTTGATCACATTGGCCGAATTTCCACTGGTCGAAATCGCCAGAAGAGTATCTTGTTTTTGTCCCCAAGCTTCTACAAAGCGAGAGAAGATGTGCTCAAATCCAAAATCATTGGCAATACATGTGATATGACCGGCCTCAGAAATTCCCGTTGCAGGAAGTGGCGCCCGGTCTTTGCGGTAGCGTCCTGTGAGTTCCTCTGCAAAATGGAGGGAATCACACATTGAGCCTCCGTTCCCACAGCTAAAAACTCTTCCATTGTTTTTAAAAGAATTCACAAAAGTTTGAACGGCATCATTGATGAGAGAAACATTTTGCGGATTATCAATAAATTGATGAAGAATCGTTTGAGCCTCTAGGAGCGAAGATTGGATATAGTTCATGAAAAAAAAATGGCCAGAATCATCTGGCCATTCCCGTGATTAAATCAAAGAGTTGATATTCTTAATGATTTCAGCTTTTGGTTGATTACCCACAAGCGTGCTTTTGACTTCACCATTTTTAAAAAAGATGAGAGTCGGAATTCCGCGGATCCCGTATTTTTGAGCAAGATCAGAAGCCTGGTCGACGTTAACTTTGACCACATTCGCCTTTCCATTCATCTCTGCAGCAATTTCGTCTAATACAGGTGATAGAGCTTTACATGGTCCACACCACTCGGCCCAAAAGTCCACGAGAACTGGTTTATCAGATTTCATAACTTCTTGTTCAAAGTTAGCAGCCGTTACACTTGTTAAATTTGCCATATATTTCTCCTCTTAAAACAGAACCTCACTTTAGCTTAAGGCAAGTTTCAAGACAAGATTAAACCCTTGGGGCGCTTGATCAAAAAGGTCGGAAAATAAGGAAAATACGTTCAACAACTGTTTTTTTGGTTACAATACCGGTGATGAAACGCAAGGATTTCTTAGAAAGTCCCATGGCCAGGGCCCGCTTTAATCGTTTTGTGGCCAAATTAATAGATGTGGGTCTTGTGACCCTAGGGGCAGTCTTTTACTATCCCATGGGACTTATTTTAGGCGTTATTTATCTTTGCATTTCGGATTCACTCTATGATGGTCAATCAATTGGAAAAAGGTTCATGGGGTTTGGGGTTGTTTCTTTAATCGATGGAACTCCCTGTTCTACCTGGCAGTCCTTTATCAGAAATCTCCCTTTCACAGTCCCGCTTTTCTTTTTTATTTTTCCCTATTGGGGTTGGATTTTTTCTGCTGTTTTTGCTTTGCCTTTAGCCTTCATGGAAATCTATTTTTTATTCAAACAAAAATCAATGCATCGTCTTGGTGATATGATGGCCGACACCACTGTGATTGCCAACGATGGAACGAGACTCGATTTAAGAAAACAGAAGTCACCATGGCTTGATCGATCCCCACTACCCATGTAATAGGAAAAAATGAAAAGATTAATCATTATTGATGTTTCGAATTTTATATTTCGTGCTTTCTTTGCCATTAGACCACTCCATGCACCTAATGGAACTCCAGTCAATGCTGTGTATGGAGTACTCAGTATGTTTCATCAGATGATTTTGAAACATAAACCAACTCATCTTTTGATTGCCAAAGACACCAAAGAAGGATCTTTTAGAAAAGAGCTTTACCCTGAATATAAGGCCAATAGAAGTGAAGCTCCCGATGAGCTCATTCCTCAATTTCCGTTGGTTGAGCAATTAATCCATGTCTTAAAAATTCCTGAAATAAAAATGCCTCGCTACGAAGCAGATGACATTATTGGGTCCGTAGCAACTCAGTGGAAAAATGATTTTGATGAAATTCTGATTGCCTCTGGTGATAAAGATCTTATGCAATTTGTTGATGGGCCAATTAAAATGCTGGATACCATGAAAGATAAGGTCTACGAGCGTGAAGATGTCAAAGATAAGATGGGTGTTTATCCAGAACAAATAGTAGATTTTCTTTCTTTGATTGGAGATTCATCCGACAATATTCCAGGTGTTCCAGGTATTGGGCCTAAAGGGGCTCAAAACTTATTAGAAGAATTTGGAACACTCGATAAAGTTTTAGAAAATATCGATGCTATAAAAAATAAGCGTTCTCAAACGGCTTTATCTGAGAATAAGAACATGGCCATTATTTCAAAGGAATTGGCCCAGATTGTCACTAATTTAGATTTAAAATTTAAGGCCGAGGATGTCAGTTTTAAACTAACTGTAGATAAGGAAGTCGAAGCATTTTTAGAAAGCCTCGGATTTAGATCTTGGCTTTCAAAATTGGCCGATTTTAAAGTGACTCCTACCTCACCACCTAAAGAAGTGAAAACCATCTCGGATTTTAAAATACAA
>CANEVK010000067.1 GCA_947442115.1 Bacteriovoracaceae bacterium
AAGGTCATGAACAAGATCAACTTGGTAATCAGGCGCAACCTTCTGTAACTCTCCAAAGAATTTTGGAAGTGCATAGGACGCCACACTTGTATGACAGCCTAAACGTAGAACGCGACCAGAGAAAGAGCTTGAAATTTCAGGATCTAAATTCAGGTTATGAATTGTTTCAAAAAGACCTTTTGATTTCTTGATTAATAGTTCTCCACTGGGTGTGAGCTCAATTCCACTCCTGGTGCGATAAAAAAGTGCTGCTTTCATATCAGACTCGAGACGCTTAATTGATTCTGTAAGCGCTGGCTGAGTAATATGAAGCTTGGCAGCTCCTTCCGTGATGGTACGACAATGGGCCATCGTGACAAAGTTTTTTAAATCGTTAAGCCTAAAATCCATAAGCATCCACCTATGCTATTTATATAACACCACCTATTTCACTTATACAAGTTTTACCCTTAATCTAGTCTCAACCGAGGAGCGAAAATGAAAACAATCTTAATCACAACAATGTTAATGAGTTTTACCGTGAGTGCAGAAACTTTTTTTATTAAAGGTCATGGAGAAGCGAAAAATGTTCAGGAAGAACTGGCACGAACAGAGGCTATCAAGCAGGCGAAAAAAGACGCTCAACTCAATGCCAACTGGTCCTGTTGGAGTCGTCAGGGACGTGGGGGACTACAAGGAAGAAGTTTTGAAATCGAGGTGATTTCCAGAGATATGGTGAATCATTTTTATGCCCAGGCGACAGCACTGGGAGAATTTGACTGTATCCCTCAATAAAAAATTAAAAGCCTGATGATTAAATATCAGGAATAGGGCAAGTGTTATGGGAAGACCTAAACCGATCACGCCAGTTGGGTATACGCCTTAGAATGATTCACTTCTATGTTCAAGACAAAGAGATAAGAGGCGGAAATTCCTGCAATTCTTGCCCTATAGCGGTGGGCAATGAGATGATAAATAAACTTCTTTATGATGGTTAAAAACTCTGAACTTAAGGATGAGTATGAGCTTAAAAATTTTTGGTTTTCTAATTCTTATTTTAAGTTTCTCTGCCTTGGCATCCCAAGATAAAAAAATATATGAACTCAATTTTGAATCACTTAATAATGATCTCTTACATGAACTCCTTCATGGTGATGTGGCCAAGGAAAAAAGAAGCCTTTATAAAAAAATTAATGCCCTTGAATCTCAAGCAAGACCACTTTATGGAAAAAAGTTTTCTCGTCTTCTCGCCAAAAACTTTAAACAAACTGTCAGGTTCCTCTCACGCTTAGATAAAACGCACAAAGAAATTTTAGATCTTAGGTTTGAAAATGGACTTACAGGGCGGGAAGTGATCGTTAAGGCTTTAGATCCAAAATCTTTAATCAAGCTTCAGTCAATTTATGAAGAAAATCAAAAGGATCTCACTAAAACTCTTTTAGAGGCCCAGGCCAATCCTGACTTTGACTTTCTTGATTTAAAAGCTGAAAGAAACTATGTTCTCCAAGAACAAGCCTTCAATTTTTTTGCTTCTACCTGCCAACCTAAATTTGGCGAGGAAGACTTTTTTCTAGTCTTATTTGGTTTTGAGCGATGTGAATCAAATCAATATCAACTGGATCGCTACACAGTTGGTCTTGGTTACATTAATTCGGTTTCTGGACAATCCTATATGACGGGGCTAAAAATTGGTAAGAAGTCATTCTTTGGCATTGGGGCAAGAGTGAAGATTGGTATCTCCTACGCGGGCGGTATTGGTGTCTTTATTGGAAATGGTCTTATTATCACTGTAGACCTCGACAAGAAGACTTATGGACTCTATGCGGGAGCAACTTTTGCGCACATGAAAGTTAAATAATTATTTTAGATATGTTTTTATAATTTCACGAATCAGAACTGTATCTAAAGGTTTTGAGAGTATCCTCTCAAAGGGATAATCGCTTTTCAAATTATTCTCCCCCGAAATAAGGAATTTTTTTATCTCAGGACTGGATTTCTTAGCAAGCTCGACGCCATTAAGGCTAGGCATCCTAAAATCCATAAATAGGAGATCAGGTGGCTCGAGAGTAATTTTCTCCAAGGCAATCTGTGAATCGTTAAACGAAGTAATCACAATACCAGAATCAGAAAATAAATCCTCAAAAAGCTCACAGAGCTCAGGCTCATCATCAACGTAGTAGATTTTAAGTGGCAATTTTCACTCCTGCTTTTTTAAATTTTATCTCAAAACAGGTGGTTGGAAAACTTCTATTTAAGCTGATTGTTGCCTGATGCTCATCAAGAATACCCTTGGTAATAGAAAGGCCTAGTCCCGTGCCCTCCCCCACTTTTTTTGTGGTGAAAAAAGGATCAAAAATTTTCTCTTCTAATTCTTGGTTTATAGTTGCTCCAGAGTCGAAGACCCTGAGGATAAGACTCTCTTCTGCTTCATGGGCCGTGAGCTTCACCCATTTCTCTTCATTTAATTTTACAGCGTCAATAGCATTATTAATCAAATTGATGAGCACCTGCTCAAGACTCAAATCATCACAGACTAAGCTTAAATGCTCAGGACAATCTCGACTAACAGGTGTTGAGGCGCGAGAAGATTTTATCTCAGTGAGTACAATCGCTTCATCAATAATTGAGCTCAAATTAAATTCTTTCATCTCAATCGAGCCAGCAGATCTAGAAAACTTTTTAAGTCCATTTAAGATCTTTGAAATTCGATGAGTCGATTTCAAAATGGAATCAACTTTTAAATTAAATTTTTCAGGATGATCTTTGAACTTATTTAAGAGCTCCGCTGCCCCGGCAATGATGGCAAGAGGATTATTCACCTCATGGGCAATACCCGCTGACATTTCCCCTAATGAAGCCAGTTTTGATTGATGAAAGAGTTTGTTCTTCTGCTGTTCAATTTCTTTCTGGATTCGTACCTCTTCCGTAATATCTGAGTGAGTTCCCATGAAACGTAGTGGTTTACCTGCTGGATCGAACTTTATGATTTTTCCCTTGGCATGGATTTGAACCCAATGACCCTCACGATGCTTCATTTGGAATTTAACATCAAATTTATTAATTTTTCCTGCAATATAATCGGCAGCTTGGTTCATCACACGATTAATGTCATCAGGATTCACCAACGCTTGAAAGGTTGTTAATTCATGAATGAGATCCTCAGGCTTAAAACCCAAAATCTCACACCAACGTCGATCATAGACGACATTATTTGTTTCAAGATTCCAGTCCCAAACTCCGAGCTCTGAGGCCTGTAAAACAAGGGATAAGTTCGCATTAAGTTCTTTAAGAGTGTCGGCATTAAGCCTGGCCCTCTCTTCTTGCATAAGCTCCATCTCTTTCAAGCTTACGGCCAATACATTATCTGAACTTTGGCGGGACTCATCATACTCTCGGTAAGTCTTATCAATCTTCAATAAAAAATTATTCCATATTTCTGTATCAATAGGAGCCACTTCAGTCGATAGACCTAATTTCCGTAATTGTCTTAATAGAAGAGGACCAATTTTCCCATCGGACATATTACAAGAATTATCCTTTTTCCTGAATCAAGGTGACGGTCATCGTTTGATTATGAAGATCACACACCCCAGACTTACCAGGAGCAATTTCTCCATAAGAATAAAATCCCGTTTGAATAGTATTTGAGGGAAGATTCTCTAACACTGTCTCAACTTCATTCTCTGTTTTTTCTCCAAGTACTAAGCGTCGGCCGACACAAGAAACAATTAAACTCACGGTTTGACCATCAGATTGAGTTTTCATTTTATTAACTATTGATACGTTCTTGGCGGCTTCAACTAAATTTTCATGTCCGGCCCGCATAAGCTGAATAGATGTTCCCTCTGGGACATCTCCAGCAAAGGTCATCGATTGATTTGACTCATCGACTGCTAAAATAGTTCGAACAGCGTTACGATTTTCTTGATGAGTGCCGGTCTTTAAATAAATTGGAAAAAGTAATGCCGATGCTGGCAATTTTTTTGCTTGCTCACCCAAAAATTCCTTATACAACTCTAGTGCTGGTTTTCCATCTAGTTCAAATAAAATATTGGCCTCAGATTTTGTGATTTTCCTCTCTACCCCAAAGGGTATCCATCCCCCATCTGCACTAGCACAAATCTGAATGTGCTCTCCATAAAATCCAACTGCGGTGACGGCATTTTCGGCCGGTAACCCATCGACTAAAACAAAGGTATTTTTAAAATTGGCTCCATCTCCCGCCAAACCTCCCGAGAGATGAATCTCTTGACCTAAAACATCCTTGATCCCCTTAATTAGGGCCGTTCCATTGACCGAAAGTCCATCTGAGAGGAGATATAGTCCTTTAAGATTATTTTTTGGAAAATCTGAAGCGAGATTTTTTCCAACCTCTTCTGAACTCTTGCCTTTTATCTCTTTAATTGAGGAAAAATGAAGTGTGGTTTTTGCAAATTTAATACCAGTGACAATAATTTCATCATCAGTAATTTCTGAACTTCTGACTTCCCCGGCCCCTGAACAACCGATAATTTTTGCTTTAGGAAAAGAAGTTTTAATTTCCTTCCAAATGTCATGAGTTGAAAATTTTGAGGCAAAATAAATAATCAAAAGTGTTGAATCGGAGTCAAAATCAACTGGAAGCGAAGAGGTCCATTGGTTGTTTTTAAAACTTGCTTGAAAAGTTTGCATCATATTTCCTTTAAATGATTTAATAAACACTCATCGGATAAATGAGTTCAAATTAAACCCTTTAAAGGTGATTTTAGTTAGCTTTTAATAATTTTCTGAACGAAAGGTTGAGCAGCCAGCTCGCTTAAGAATCTTTGATGAGGTCGGTGATCTGGACAGAGTTTGATTTTTAGAACCTGAACTTCATAGGTCGAAAGAGAAGGTATCATCTCCATTTTATGGCCCCAATCATGGGTAATCTCATTTAATAAGAATGGACCTTTACCATTAAGCTGATCCACATGGATGTGAAATTCTGCCCACTCACAAGCTCCCAGATTCTTTTTTTCTATAAGGGACTGAAAGCTTAAAAGAACATAAATCATGAGTGTTACACTCAGGCCAAAAGTAAAAAAACCAAGTCCAAAGACTAATCCGACAGCTGCAGTAGACCAAATGCCGGCGGCGGTGGTTAATCCGGTAACGATTCGACCAGATCTGAAAACCGCACCCGCCCCTAGAAAACCAACTCCACTGACAATTTGGGCAGGAATTCTTGCACCATCAACAAGTCCACCATCTGTGCCCATCATGAGACGACTGGTAAGAGTAAAAATACATGAACCAAGAGCCACCATGGCAAAAGTTCTCAGTCCGGCAGCTTTTTGGGCCTTTTCTCTTTCCTTACCTACGACTATGCCAGCAAAGATGGCGCCTAAGCAGCATAGAAAGTAAGAGTATATCGGCGGGATAAGATCAAAAAGATTAAGAAGAAAAATTTTATTTAAAATTTCGGTTTGCATAGATTGATAGTTTTAATCTTACGGATTTAAAACTAATTGGTCATGCTTTTTTAGAAGCTCATCAATTTTTAATCTTGCTTGAGTAACGGGAATGGCCAAGTAGTCAGAAAGAACACAAAAGACAATCACTCCCTTGCTTGTCTCCAAAAATCCACTGAGAGAAGCCGTTCTATTTAAAGTTCCTGTTTTGGCAAATAGACGTCCTTTCAGGCCAAGTAATCGATTTTGAAGTGTCCCTACTTCTCCAGGACGGGCCATGAGTTTTTTAAAACGATCATAATCCTTGCTTCGCTTAATCAATTTCAAAAGTTCAATCTGAACCTGACAACTTGTCTTATTTGAGTAACTCAAACCAGACCCATCAGCAGCCTGAAAAGTTTCATCACTAATTGACAGACCTTGGTCACGATAAAAATCTTCCATCGCAAGCACACCACCTAGTCCCTGGGCAGTGTCATCGGCCATTTGATTCACGCTTTTTTTAAGCATTTCAGATAGGAAAGTATCGGTTCTATAAGATTGCGTAAACGCCCACCATCCGGTGAAAATTTTCATCGTTGAGGCCGGTTTTAATAAAACGTTGGGTTGAGATGAGGAGAGGGCATTGCTCACACCCTCTGAATTCACAAGTTCAAAAACCTGGGACCATGTTTCTGACTGCTCAGGGGCTTCTGAAACCTCTGCTAAAAACTCTGCAGTGTCCTCATATCCATGAGCATAAGTATTTGAAATAAATAAGAGAATAAAAAAGAAATATTTCATTTGGAAAGACTACTATAGCGGGCAACTTCATTTCAAATGACAAAAACTGACATTATTTAAGTTGGAGGAGATCTTTAATGGTTTTTAAAAAGGACTGATCCTCTGAAAGAAGTGACTGAAGTTTTAAGTTTTCAAAGACTTTGACCGCTTCGGCCAGAGCACCGGCCTTGATCAGGATTTCAAAGGCTCTGAGCATAATGTTTCTTTTAGGGCCTGAAAATTCGATGCCCTTTTTAGCAAACTCAATACTTAGCTGCTTGTCACCTCGATCAAGATAAAACGATGAGGCAACCACCATACCAGCGGCCATGGGTATTCTTGCACTTTGGTCATCAATTCTCATTTCTTTTAAAAGATGAAATTTCTTATTGTAAAGAACGACTCGTGTAATATCTGGAATCGATTCGCTGTAAAGTGGGTGGTGCTTAATCCAGGTTTCAACAAAAGAATCAAGCTCAGTATACTTTTTGGATTTAATCCCATTGGAAACAAGATTGACGAGAGACTTTAAATCTACCTTTCTTTCGGTAGAAGAAAAAAACTGCTGATAAGCACTTAAATAATCTTTATCAAACTGATGAATCAAACCTTGCGAATCAAAGGCTGGTTTTGAATCTGGCTTTTTTATAGCTTTCACAAACTCAACAGCTTTATCGCGGTCATTGCTTTTTAAAGCATCTTCAACAGCAAGAGCAACTTTATCATCTTTTGAGAGAGCCGCTCGCTTCTGAAGTAATTCATTAAAAGCTGAGGTAAAAGAACCAATCGTGTAAGGCTTACTAATAATAAGATCCCCACCCTTCATCATAAAATCAGTCCGGTGGATGGAGCTAATATCTCCAGCAGTGAGGATAAAGAGTCGATTAAAGGTTTCTGGATTATTTTTCTGATGAAGTTTCAGAAGTTCAAAAGTTTCTGCCATTGAATCAAGATCTTCATCGCTAAAAACAATTTGAACCGGGGTACCCGAAAGTCTTGAGCTTGCTTGACCATAATCTGAGGCGACCTCGATATTATGATTATCTGCTCCCATATCAACTAAAATTTTCCGAAGTCCCGAGCGATGAGAGGGTTTAGAGCCAATAAGAAGAATCGAAGCCGATTGTAGGAAACTTTTTTTCATGGTGATTTTATTCTAGCCACTCTTCGACATTACATACAAAAACTAAACTAGGAGCAATTTTTTTTATAACTTCTATTCAAGGAGTTCAATTTTTTTTCAAGCTCTTTGATTTCCGCCTCAAGAAGTTCAATCTGTGAACGATGCTTCGGTCTTTTAAGTGGGTTTACCTGATCACTCGCTCCCTTAAGACCTAGAATTTTACGCTTAAGAATTTGACTTTTAGTCTCATGGGACGAAATATCTTGATCAAGTATTTGGCAATGAACAGGTAGAGACTTCTTGATAGAGTTATTTAATAAATCATTGGCTTTTGATTGATTTGTTATGACCAAAAAAATGAGAAGAGGTTTCCACCTCATAATTTTCCTTTTCTTATGATCTGTATTCTAAGGCTCGATTTGTTAATCATTTATCATTTTTTTTAGCTCCGAATTATTAAACACTTAGTAATGGCCGCCTAGCGTACTCAAGCCTTTTTTTATCAATTTGCCTCAAATTTAAGGCGCTCAGACTTTCCTTGAAGAAAAGATGGTCAAACAAGAAAAAACTCACAATACTTAAGGCATGTCAGGATCAATTAGTAAGAAAATAAAGACTCTTATAAAGTCTTCTCAACAATTTGCAGACAGGGCCTGGTATCCACCCCTGATAGCCTTTTTATCTGCGCTCGATAATATTGTGATCATCATTCCGAATGATGGAATTTTAGTCGCCAGTGCCATGCTGATCCCTAAAAGATGGAGACTCTTTTCAATTTCAATCACTATTGGATCAACACTTGGTGCAGTTCTTCTAGGATATCTTGTTCAACTCCATGGACTGCCTTGGATCCTTGATTTTTATCCTGGATTGAATGAAACCCAGATGTGGGTTATGACACAAAACTTTTTTAACCAGTACGGTCTCTTCGTCGTCTTTGCCGTGGCCGCGAGTCCTCTGATGCAGCATCCTGCTATTATCCTTGCATCTCTCACTCATACCCCACTAACCGAGCTGGCACTTGTTATTTTTTCAGGTCGCCTGATTAAATATATCCTCATGGGATACCTCGCCTCTCACTCCCCGCAATACCTTAAGAAGTTCTGGGGCATGAAAGATGAACTAGATGATGTTGGAGTGAAGATAGACTAATCTAAGAATTTTGATTGCCTGGTTTCTCTAATCTTCCATCGGGAAATTTAGCAAACCGTTCTATTTTTGATCCATGAATCATGTCATGACGAGGCCACTTCCAACCACCAAATTGAGTTCTTTGATAATCTTGAATCGTTTGATAGATTTCTTCCCTTGAATTCATCACAAAAGGTCCATGCTGGATAATGGGTTCATTAATCGCTTTGGATTCTAGAATTAAAAACTCAGCATCTTCTTTCATATTTTCTAGAGATAAATCGACTGAAGAATCAAAAAAGACAGCTTTTTTAGTGCTGACCAGCTCTTGATTGACTTTAAGCCCACTTCCTTCAAAAAAATAGAAACTTCGATTAAGCTTTTCTTTAGAGGCCGGGTAATCAAATTTTCCTCCCGCCTTTAATTTAACCAGCATGATATTCACATGATGATTGGGATCACTGGCCCAACTCATCGGCGGTGTTTGTCTGAACTGCTGACCACTATATTCACCACAGATAAGAGAAATCTCTAATTTATCATTTGGTTTTATTTTTGGAATGGTATCGGCCCAAAGCATTTTAAAATCTGGATTAACCATTTTATTTTTACGAGGAAGATTGAGCCAAATCTGAAAAAGCTCAACTGTATTGACCTTGTCTTGATGAAGTAAGGGAAACATTTCAGAATGTTGAACACCAGAACCGGCCGTCATCCATTGAACATCCCCCTCTCCATAGCGACCAGCGGCCCCCATGGAATCGGCATGATCAATATAACCTTTGCGAACAATCGTAATCGTTTCAAAACCACGATGAGGATGGACGGGGAACCCGGGAATTTCGGTTCCATGATAAAGCCTGAATCCATCTTTGAGATTAAAATCTTGTCCCATATTACGGCCTTTAAAATGCTCGGATCCAACTCCAAAATTTTTATTTCCTGAAGGATAATGATCGAGATGGTGGACACAAAAGAGAAAGGGTTCTTGAACTGGCCACTGAAAATCAATAGTCTCTTGGTGATTTATCATAGGTGCTGCCTTTTCTTTTCCAAAGAAATTAAAAATATTAAAAAAACTTTTTCCGGTCGCCGTAAGGGGAACAAGTCCAATACCGGCAAGTAATGATCTTCTTTTCATCAACCTATTATAGAAAAAAAGACATCAGTTATAAACCACCTTAATCACTCACACTGATTGTCACCACCGAGGTGTCACCTTGAAACCAGTGACTCCCCCTCCATGATGCCAACCTATTGAATTCATACAAAACAAAAGCTGGCCTCTTTCCTGCTAATCATAAAACAAGAGCTTTCTAAGATGGATCGCTCAAGGAAAAAATGCAAGGAGGCCTGTCGATGAATAAGGAAAATAACCATGGAAATCAATCTTTTATTAATGGGTCTCATGGCCCTCTTACCTGTAAGTCTAGGACTTCAGAGAATGCTTGTGAAAATGAAGAAACCTCCTCAGATGTAAAATCAACTAGCGAATTTACTCAGGCCGATGCACGACTGTTGCCCTATCACCTCTACTTTAGTTCAAAGCTCTGACCCTTAGATAAATCACAGTTCTCATTTATAAACAGGAGAAAATCATGGATAGATTTCTACTGGTTGCTTGCGCCCTTATTCTTCAACTTTCTTCCTCGGAAGCTTTGGCCAAAAGAATTCTTTTTGCTTCTCAATTTAGTCTTATACCAATCTCTCAGGCCCACAAAACGATGGGTAAGGCCTCAAGCCCAGAATTTAAATCAAATAGTATTAAAGTCCTGATTTGGAATATAAAAAAAGGTCAAGAGAAAGGTCTTGATAAAGATCTTCCTAAACTTGGATCTGATCGAGATTTAGTTATGCTATCAGAAGGTTATGGTAAACCAAGTGTGCTCAATATCTTTAAATCATTTAAAGGTTTTGTGTGGGATTTTGGCGTCAGCTTTCTTTATAAAAAAGATAATAATTATCCCACTGGAACTTTGATCGGATCAAAAGTTGAAGCAACTGAAGTTCGAGTCACACACTCCCCGGATTTAGAACCGATCATACTTACGCCCAAAGCTTTTACGATGGCCAAATACCCCATTCAAACCTCAAATAAAGAGCTTCTTGTGATTTCTGTCCATGGAATAAATTTAGCTGACCATGACTCTTTTGTTCGTCATATGGGCCAGGCGTTTGAAGAAATTGATCAACATGACGGCCCAGTCATTTTTGGAGGAGATTTTAACACCAGAACGAAAAAGAGA
>CANEVK010000068.1 GCA_947442115.1 Bacteriovoracaceae bacterium
AAAATATTCTAATTGAGACTAATCTTTGCCCATGAATACTTTCAAGCGATTCATTCAACTCGGTCTTTGGCCGAATTTAATAAAGATAAAGAGAACTAAACTTAGGGAGTTTTAAATGGATATTAAAGAACAAATTATTAAAAAATTAGGTCTCATTCCACTCCCAGAGGAAGGAGGTCTCTACTTTGAAACCTTCAGATCACCTATTGAAGTTGAAGCCGATCTTAGTGGAAAAGGAATAAAAGAAAAAAGACAGGCGAGCACCTGTATTTATTATCTCATTTCACCTGATGACTACTCTGCACTCCACAAAGTAAGGAGCGATGAAATCTTTCATTTTTACTGTGGTGATCCTGTCGAAATGTTGCAAGTCGATGATCATGGTTGCCGCAAGATTCTGATTGGATCAGACTTACTCAATGGTCAAACTCCACAAGTCATTGTCCCGGCCGGAATGTGGCAAGGCATGAGGCTTAAAGAGGGTGGAACATTTGCACTGATGGGTACAACTGTATCACCTGGGTTTGAGTTTATAGATTTTGAATTAGCTTCAAGAGATGAAATGCTTAGAAGATTTCCAGACAATCGAGAAGAAATTTTGAGGTACACTCGTTAATGGTGCATGAAAATATTTTCTCAATAAAAAAATTAAAAAAATTTATTTACCTTTAAAGAAGGTATCAAAGATAAAAGAATTCTTAAAAATTAAGAGGATGATACGTCGCGAAAAAGATATTTGACTAAATTAATCACCATTGTCCTTGCAACATTGAACTCGGTAAATTAAAAAAAATCAGAGTTATTTTTCATTCACATGCACAAAGGATACCTAATGCGCAGTATTAATCTTGGTTTGGGAGTTTTAGTTGCTCTCTCAGTTTTCTTTACAACTGTCGTTCCATCTGGTCTTCAGGCCGTATCAACAAAATCATATCAATCGCAGAATAATCAAAAGCGCATTGCAGATGCCTTTAATAAATTTCGTTATGAAATCACAGTAGAGTGGGATCAAAAGGATCCATATTTCAAGCAATATGCCCAAAGAGAACTAGAAAATACTTTAAGCGTTTTAACATCTGAAGGAGTTTCAACTGATGAAATCCTTAAGTATGTAGAGTCAAATTTCATGGATCAAAAAACTCGCGGTGATTTCCAGCGTTTATTATCTGCCATGAAAAAACAAAATCTATCTGAAGATAAAGCTGCTGAAGCGGCCATGAAGTTTATGGAGAAAAACTCCGCTCAAGGCTTAAATTACTCGAGTGGTTCAGGTAGAAATTATAAGAAGATTGCCATTATTGTTGGAGTCGTTGTCATCGGTGTAGTGACATACATCATTATTAAAGACTGCAAAAAGAATGAAGATTCTTCAACGACGGGTGGAACGACTGGTGGAACGACTGGTGGAACGACTGGTGGAACGACTGGTGGAACAACTGGTGGAACGACTGGTGGAACGACTGGTGGAACAACTGGTGGGACAACTGGTGGAACGACTGGTGGAACAACTGGTGGGACAACGGGTGGGACAACTGGTGGAACAACGGGTGGGACAACTGGTGGAACAACTGGTGGAACAAACGGTGGGGGCCAAGGTGGGACACAAGGGAATAATGGCTGGGGTAATGGCGATCAGGACGCTCCAGGCGGTTCTTGTGGCAATAACAATGCAGAAAACACTGGTTGCGTAGATGGTGACGGAACTTCTGGTCTTAATGGTCCGGGCAACAGCAGCAGCAATGGTAATGATAACCTCACTACCGGTGGTCACGGTCCAGGCTAATTAAAGCTAAAGTTTTATTGAAAGAGGGGGCACGAGTTGCCCCCTTTTTTTATGACTGAATTTTAAACTGCCTCCCTTAATTGGTGTTGATTTTAAAATTATCTAACCGATCTTATAGAAATCTATTTTTGCTTTCTGCATAAATTCTCTTGTCTTTACTTTGACTTAAGTTCCATCATTTTTGCTTCATAACTTGCACATCCTCGGACATGAACAAACTTTGCCCAAACCCTCGCTGCGCATGCCCTTATTTTATTATCCGTGATGGAACTTTTTTTCGACGTGAAGATTCCAAATGGATTCAGCGCTTTCGATGTAAAGAATGTGGGACCCGCTTTTCAAGTGCTACCTTCACTTCAACTTATCGCCAGAAAAAACGACGGGTGAATTCACCACTTTTAAAACTGCTCTCATCCGGAGTCTCCATGAGGCGCTCGGCACTTTTTTTAGGGATCACGCGAGGAACCGTGGAGCGCAAACTTCCGTTTTTAGCGAAAAGATGCCGCAAGCTTAATGATCGCGAGCTCAATAAACTCAAAGGGCGAATATTTAACCTGCAAATCGATGATCTTATCACTAAAGAAAACTCTAAACTCAAACCTTTGTCGGTCTCAATTGCCGTGGATGAAGATCGGCGGCTCATTTTAGAAGCGGAAGTCTCTGAGATTCCTGCCTTCGGGCACCTCGCGAAACTAGCGGTGAAAAAATACGGCAAACGAAAAGATGAGCATTTTGAGGGACTCACGCGGCTTTTTCAGCGGATTGGTCCGGTGGTTTCAAGTGAAGTGCTGGTGAAGTCTGATGAGCACCAAGCGTATCCAGGATTTATTTCAGGCTATCTTCCGAAGGCAAAGCACATGACATTTCCGAGCGAGCGGGGCTGTGTGGTGGGGCAAGGAGAGCTCAAGAAAGTGAAATTCGATCCGCTTTTTATTGTGAATCATACGTGTGCCGTGATGAGGGCGAACATCAATCGCCTGATCCGCAAAACCTGGTGCACGACCAAGGATCCTTCAAGGCTGAAGGATCACTTGGATGTGTTTATTTATTTTTATAATCAGACTCTGCTTCGAAAGGCTTTAACACCATTATAAGGGGGCAGTTTAGAAACCTCGTTGAGAAAAAACCTCATACAACTTGAGTTTATCGGCCATGGGTTCCTTGCAGTGATTTTCACATTCCCTTATGACTGCATCAATTAAGTCTCCATTGATGCTAGAAAAACCAGTTCTCAGATTTTGGCGCATATTAAAAATAAGTTTATCTGCCTTTTTTTCCCCTATAGTTTCCCTCACATCCCAAAGGACTGCGAGGACAAAATCACTCGTCGCAAACCGATTAGATTCATACCAGTGCTGATAGCGAGTTTTATTTTGTCTATTCTTTGGAGCGGCATTGCTGAAACCTTTAACTCTGTTATAAACCTTGTTTTTTTCAGACATCAGAGCTGCAAAGTAATCCGCCATGCCTTCGACGACAGGAGTGGAGTGAGTAAGCTCTAAATAGTCACTTAGCATGAGATGTGCATACTCATGGTATATAATTTCTGGAATCATTGCCGTATCAAGATAATAATATTTATCCATAAATAATCGATCAGCATGCCTAGAGCTCTCAATGATGATTTTTGTCAGAGCAATTGTTCCAGCATACCTTACGACATCCTGCCAAAGTGGGTTCCCGGCATAGGAAGGATAGAAAAGATGTTCAAAGAGACTTTGGTTGAATCGATTACGAGAGTAACTCAGAAATGGTTGCTCCAAAGCTTCTAATGATTGAGTTAAAGGATTTGGTCCAATGCCAGGCAATTTCTTGCTTTCTACTTTTTTCATTGGGCGAAACCAGATCTCTTGCTCCCAGCTTTTTTGTTTTTCTAATGGCAACCAGTCTGGAGATTTTCCAGCAGGAATTGAGACAGCATTATTAAAATGAGTGGAATAATGATCATTGGCAAATTGCCCTTGATCATCAAATTGATGACTCATTTCAATTCTAATTGTAGTTGATTTTTTTTGATCGGATGATTTGCCAAATTGGTTAAGCCAAAATCTTCGCGCGAGGGTCAAATGATAATAAACGTTAGCTGCTTTCTGAATAATTTTCTGATCTGTTTCTTTAAAAGAAATAGCTTCTTTATTTTTCCCTTTTACAATCCTAAAGAATTTGCCCTCAAAACGATCTGTTGAAACAAGATCTTCAAGATAGACTTCTTTTGTTACCGCCTTTGAGCTGCCGGCCTTTCTTACGATGATCTCAAAGCTTGGGCCGTTTTCAGCAATGGCGGAAAGAGTATAAAAAAAGAAAAAGAGATATAATATATTTTTCATGTGCACCTTATATAACAACATTCCAATTATCATCAGGGTCTGGTTTTTGAGCATTTTTATTGAGTTGGACCTGTGTTACCACAAGTGCAATAGCTCCTATTATGTTCCACGGAGGTGGGAGATAGAAGGATGCTGTTCCGAGAATGGAAAGAGTAAAATTAGTATATATTTTCCATTTAGGTTCTTTAGGATTCCAAAATTCTTCGAACTTTAAAATCAAGTCTAATTCTTCTGTTGTTATGATTCCAGTTTCATATGAAGCTGCAACTATGTCTGCGTATTCAACGGGTGTGTTTAGGAAGAGTTCTGAGCGCATGAGCTCCCCTAAATCCTTACGTAACAATTTGATCGATAGCCGGTATCTCTCCATTGGAGAAAGAACATAGATTTCTGACTCAGGATGATTATCGGATGTATTTTCAAAGTCAAATTGGATAAAGGCCCTTTGGGCGTCCATCCGACGAATAGTTTTTTGAAGAACGTCGGCCAACATCATGACTTGAGTACTATTATAGTAAGTATATAATTTTCCTCGTCTGGTTAGTTTTTCGCGACGATTAATATATTCATCTTTTTTTATGGTAGGGCCGGAGTCCGACTTTTCAATCAATTTTAACTTATCCTTAGCATTCAGTGAGACATCCAGATAATTCTTTAGATAAATTCCCCAGTCTAAAGCGTCTGATGTTCTGAGAAGCTCAAGACGATGGTAAATTTCTCTCGGTATAATTTTATCTTTGAATGCAAAGTAATTCGCTTCTTTGAGTATTTGATTTCTTTGTTTTTTCTTTTTCCATTCAAGCTGCGCTGACAAAGCAAAAAATTTACCTAAAGAACAAGTTTTTTTCTCATCAGGCCATGTGACAAATGAAGTATAAAGATTTTTTAAATCTAGATTTTCCTTATCGAAATCTTTCCTCCCAAGGACAGGCATAATTTTGTTATTGAGATCTAATGACTTTAATTTCTTATTTAGTTCACTAGAACGGAGAAGGTTTTTCAGAAGCAAATCATCTATCAGGTTTTGAGTCCTCAAGAACATAAAAAAAGTGGGCAATTCTTTGGATGATTGGATCAAATTATATTTTAGTGCTAATTCATCAAATCTTGAGGCAAACCCTAGATCACATATTGCTGGCTGATTTAAGGTATTATTGAGTGCTTCACGAATGACTAACTTAGAGAGTTGTATTTTTTCTGAGAGAGGAATATTTGCATTCCATTTTTCTATTTTTCGCAGATTCTGCGATGATACAATACGGGACATTCCCTCTTTTGTATTTTTTAAAACAGATGGGTCAACGTCTGCACCCACAAGTGTTGGAAGCATGGCCATTATCGCCAACATCATAAATCTATACATAATTATCCTTTGCTATTGAGCTTTAAACACAGATTCAAAGGAGATGGCAAAGGCGTAGGTATAAGCATGTTAAAATTACAGGGCTTATAAATTCTAAGTGACTGAAATTTTGGTAAACAATAATTGATCCAGGAAAGGCGTAGGCAAGATTAGCAACCGAAATATAAAGAAACTATTTTCATGCATAAAAAAAGGCCAGATTAATCTGGCCTTTGAGTGAACACTATTTTGATTTGTTTTTTGCTTTTTCTTTTTTCTTATCCTGCTTTTCTTTAGTCGTAAGCTTTGGTTTTCCCTTTGCTTTCCCCTTGTCTTGTCCACCTTCTCCGCGTGCCATGATTGACTCCTTAATAAATTGTTAACCGCATAGTTATTGTATCATAAAAAAATAAGAATCAATTCGTCCCTGAAGTTATTTTACAAATTTAAGCCTCGAATACACTAATAATTTGTTATGAGAAGGCATCTCGAAGTCTTGGATGAGCTCAAAGCCATTTTTGATCATATTATTGTTAACATCTTCAAAAGCCCTAATGCCAGATAAAGGATCTTTAGATTTTAATTCTAAATCAAAATCAGCATTACTTGGGGAGGTAAAGTCTCCATTATACTTAAAAGGTCCATAAATGATGGCCCTGGAACCTTCTCGCAAACGATGCCCCAAAAGCTTCATGAAGGACTTACAATCTTTCCAGTGCATAATGTGAAAAGTATTGGCGGTAAAAACGACATCAAATTTTAGCTTAGGAAAATCATCTTGACTGACATCTAATTTAGTCGGTTTTTGGATAGTTGAAATTCTCGCCTCATCAAACCACATTTTCATTCCGGCAAGATTGGGGCGAAGGTCTGTTGGAAACCACTCTAATTGAGGAAAATAGGGAGCAAAATAAACGGCATGCTGGCCAGTTCCCGAACCAATTTCGAGCAATCTTCGATCAGTTGGTAAAATCGTTTCTTTTAATATGTTAAGGATAGGGTGTTTATTTCTTTCGCAAGCAGGTGAAAATGGCTTTTCCATAAAATCCTTTGTAGGCCGACCGTGGTTTGACTTCAGACACCTCAAATTTTACCATGTTCTTCTCTACCAGGACAGATTAATGATCGAAGGTATTTCAGAGCAAAATTGGAGTCATCTAAGGCCTACCACGAATCCATTTCTAGGCCATGACTTTTTTTCTGCTCTCAAAGAAAGCCAATCCATCGGCAGTGAAGCCGGTTGGGTACTAAAAATACTTAGAAATGCAAATGAAGATGCAGCACTTTACTATTTTGAAAAAACTCATAGCTACGGAGAATATATTTTCGACTTGCAATGGGCCGAAGCTTTTAATAAATACGGACTAGACTATTATCCTAAATTAACCTCAATGCTTCCCTTTACACCTGTAACAACCTCTCATTTTCTGATGGAGACATTTAATCAGGAAAAAGCAACCGAATTACTTATTCAATTTGAAGAGACTTACAAAAAGGGAAATTATTCCTCTTCCCATTTTTTGTTCCTTAATCAAAATGAAATCAATTTATTTGAATCTCAAAACTATCTCATCCGTGAAAGTATTCAGTACCATTTTTTTAATAAGTCCTATTTGAATTTTGATCACTTTCTTAAAACATTAAAAGGTCGAAAGGCAAAACAAATAAGAGGTGAAAGGTGGCATCCCAAATTAGAAATGACTTCCTACACCGGAGAAACTTTAACATTAGAGCATGCTGAAAGGATGTATCAATTCTACATCTCCACCATTCAAAATAAAAACTCGTTCGATTATTTAAATTTAGAATTCTTTAAAATTATCTTTAGAACGATGAAAGATAAGATTTTGTATATCGAAGCAACCAGAAATAAATCTCCAGTTGCCGGATCACTTTTCTTTTATGATCATGAAACGATTTATGGTCGCTACTGGGGTTCAACAGAATATATTGAAAATCTTCATTTCGAACTTTGTTATTATCAAGGGATAGATTTTTGTATCAAGCACAATCTAAAAAAATTTGAGGCCGGAGCTCAGGGCGAACACAAAATATCCCGAGGATTTAGACCGATAAGAACCTTTAGTGCTCATAAAATAAAGCACCCTGCCTTTAGCGAAGCGATCAAAAATTTTATTGAAATTGAGAAAGAGCACATTGCTCAAACTATTCATGAATTATCAAAATCTCTGCCCTTCAAAGAAAGCGATTTAGACTTTCGCAGTTGAAATGGAAGGAGTTCTTTTTTTGCTTAATTCTAAGGAGAATGAAATGAAATACCTTATCTTGTGCTTTTTCATTGCAACAAATGCAAAGGCTTTAGATGGCCAGCATTTTAAAAAACCAGTTGATCAAGATCTTAGAAAACAACTTTCAAGTGAACAATACGATGTTACACAAAAAGGCATGACAGAGCGCCCATTCAAAAATAAATACTGGAATCACAAGGAGGAAGGAATTTATGTCGATGTCGTATCTGGAGAGCCATTGTTTAGTTCTTTAGATAAATACGATTCAGGTACAGGGTGGCCAAGCTTTACTAAAAGTATTTCTGAAAAGAATATCACAACCAAGTTAGACCTTGATCTTGGATATCCTAGAACAGAAGTTAAAAGTAAAAATGGAGATTCACATTTGGGCCACGTTTTTAACGACGGCCCAAAAGATAAAGGAGGGAGTCGTTTTTGTATAAATTCTGCCTCTTTGCGTTTTGTTCCAAAAGCAAAGCTTGAAGCTGAAGGATATGGAAAGTTTTTATATCTTTTTAAATAGTATGAATGATGATTTTTCCCACTCCAGGGCACGTCTTTTTGTGCACTCCATGAGATTTATTGGAGTCACGCTAAAATAAATTTTTGCTGAAGATTTTGTTATTTTCATAAATCATCACCTTAATAATAAAATAATTATTCAAAACACATAGTCATTTTATTTTCCCCTCTATAGTGTCTTCTCAATTTTTTAAAAAAGGAATTTATGAAATTACTTTTTCTCTTATTCATCGCTCTTCTAACTGGATTTGCCCATGCTCAACTCTCGAATGAATCTGAAGCGGGGATCGCTTCCGCTAATGGCAATACGAGAACTCAAACCTATAATTTAAAACAATTAAATGATTATAAATTGGGCATGAATGTTGCGAGTTTTAAAGCGAGATACCTTAACGCAAGTTCAAATGGCGTTGAAACGGCGCGCTTTTTAATGGGTGGTTTGCGTGTTGAGAGGAAACTTTCGAATGAATTAGGAATTTTTTTTGGAGAAGGGTATGAGCAAGATAAGTTTGCTGGAATTGATAAGAGAGTAATATCAGATACAGGTGGAAAGTATCGCTTTATTGATTCTGAAACGGCAAAACTTTTTGCGGAACTAGGTTATCGATACATGCATGAAGAGCGTCTTGATGATTCGCGGGCATTTAGTCAATATGGCCGTGCTTATTCAGAATGGGAAATGAAATGGAATCAAAATTTTTCTTCAAATTACTGGGTTGAATATCTGCCTAACATTTCAGACAACAATGACTGGCAGCTCAATACTGAATTATCAGTTTCGGCGATGGCCAATAGTATTTTTTCTCTCAAATCATCCGTTCTAATCCGCTACGATCATTTACCGGCCCCCGGTATTTTGTATGAAACAGACACTTTATTCACAACAGCTTTAGTCGCCAAATTTTAATATTTCTAAATAAAGAGGACTTCATGATTAAAGAATTTGTAACATTTTTAAAACAGTACGGTGTTATCGGATTGGCGATTGCTGTGATCATAGGAGGTAAACTGAATCTTCTTATTACGAGTCTTGTTAATGATTTACTAGCACCACTTATTTTTCTACCTGCCTTGAAAGCTGCTGGAGTAGATAACATATCATCTCTTTCCTATAATGGGATTCTCTATGGGAAGGTTTTTTCTTCATTAATTGATTTCGCCATTGTTGGGTTTATAATCTTCATGTTTGCGAAGAAAATGATGAAAGAAGATGTTGTCGCTAAAAAGTGATAATATTTTTTGGCATTGGAGCAAAAAAATTAGTGATGGGGATTACCTTTCACTAAAGACTCCAGACAATTCTTACTAAGTTTTTCCCAGTTTTCAGGATTTGTCAGACACACATACTTATTTAAAAATTCATCTGATACGGCGACTCGACATACATCTTTGAGTTCTGATGAGCATTGACTAAGGATTGTTTGCTTTTGCGTTTTGGTGACAACACAAGTTGCTTTTAGATGATGACCAAGGACTTGAGGACACATATTATGAATTCGAGGGTCTTGAAATGAGCAAAACTTGAGATAATCAAGTTCGCAAGTTTCAGAAGCTCCTGCAACGGGATTAAGGGAGAGAAAAAAAAGAATAAAAAATATAGATTTCATATGATTAATTTATCTCACTTAGGTTCTTTATCAAACTAGACAAAATTGAAACATTGTTAATTGATTTCATATCAACTTAATTTGGGCCAGGATTGCGCAGCGCTTATAGGTACGCTTGGGTAGGGTGTATATCACCAATCGATTATCCGCCCATCCCAATTAAGAAAACTTCCTGAGCGAGAAAATTCTGTACTGAAAATAACATCACAAATATTTTTTGCAGCCTCATCAGGCGTGAAAATTTTATGAGTCACCCTCATATTAAATTTCTCACTTAATTTAGTTTGAGTCGTTCCTGGATGAATCGCTAGTACCAATGAGTTTTTATAGACTCGCTTCCACTCAATACTCATATTTTTTAGAAAAGCATTCAAAGCAGCTTTGGAAGCGCGATACCCATACCAACCACCTAGTTCATTTTCACCTATACTTCCAACCATTGCGGATAATGCAACAAAAGCAAATCCTTCAGGGGCGAGGTGATTTCTAACTACCTTTGCCAAGACTGGAGTTAAGACGGCATTAATACGAAAATACTCAAGAAGTTTTCTTTCATCGATTTCTCGTAAACTTTTTTCAGGCCCACCCAATTCGTTTTCAAGATATCCGATCGTATTAAGGATAAGATTGAATTTAACATTAGGATATTCGGCTAAAAAATCTACTAAGCTTTCCTCATCAATAGATTCACAAACAAAATTATGAACTCGTGAATGCTCAATGGGGTGACGTGAAAGAGCATAAACCTCAATTTCTTCATTTTCTGAAAGGATTCTTTCAAGCAGTGCGTGGCCTATTCCTCCATTTGCTCCAAGGAGAAGGACATTTTTTATATTT
>CANEVK010000069.1 GCA_947442115.1 Bacteriovoracaceae bacterium
GATAACACCAAAAATAGAATCCTTGAAATCTGCAATCCGCAAAGCCGTATCTTTCATTTGATAATCCTTGATTGGATAACTTTATATCATTCAAAATAAGACTATTCAATTTTTTGAGAAGCTTCTCTTTTAAATATGACTATGATTCGACAATTATGCGGTGAATTTGTGTCGACTTTATAAGGTAAGCAGTCAATAAGACAAGTGGAAGATAAACGAAACACATTTCCCAGGAAGTATTTGTCACTGGAAAACCCAAATGAGTTCCGATTAAAACTCTGATGGGTGCAAGGATTTTTAAAAAAACAATCTTATGGATTGCGAATATAAG
This sequence comes from Bacteriovoracaceae bacterium, assembly GCA_947442115.1. GTDB lineage: Bacteria > Bdellovibrionota > Bacteriovoracia > Bacteriovoracales > Bacteriovoracaceae > Peredibacter. Next base: position 332 of record CANEVK010000069.1, read on the forward strand.
CAATGAATGACGGCCTGACCAGTTAACGATTGGAAGCTTAAAAGCTGGAAGAATCCGGTCCAGATAGATAACGATCATTAGAAGCAATAACTCAATACTATAAATCCCCAAGCTTCCCAAGAATGATTCATCCATGAGATATTCCGTTTCTAAAACATGATGAGGATTAATATGGAATCCGGACAACTTTTGGAAATAAATCCCAGTGCCTACTAATCCAAGAATGCCTAGGATAAAGAAAAATGTCTTATTTATTGTTCTTTGAAAATAAATAAATCCGATACAAAACCCCAGAGATGCAGACGTAAAATAATGATTCAGTGGAGCGCCATACTGAAACCATGGATGAACACTTTTTTGCATCATTAATTCAAATGAACGATTCCAAGATTCAAAGGGAAGTAACCATTGAATGAATGACAATAAGAAAAAAAATGATACACCTTTGATACCAAAAAAATAATAAACAGTAGATATAATCATCAAGACAATCATCCATGCCATGATTGGCCTAAAAGAAAGTGCATCACCGAGATCAGTCGCAACAACAAAATTTTCAACAATAAAAAAAACTAAAAGGATTCCAAACCCTTTTAATTTTTTAAAATATTTTTGCTGAAATTCTAATTGAGTCCGACGAGCGAGATTAAAGCATGCAAGTGCTATAAAGAATTGACTTACCCAAGGTATAAAAAACCAAGTCATTAATTGAGAGAACGAATCGATGGGTAAGAACTTTCCAATCCATGGTGAATGAACCGCCTGAGCTTTTTCGTAAAGTGGATTATCGTAATAAAAAAAAAGATAATCACGTTTCGTAAAAAATTCTACGTACCAAACATTTATAAAATAAAGAAAATGCTCAAGGCAGGCAAGAAGGACCACAATTCCTCGAACGTTATCGAGGTGAGTGATCCTTCTCTCAGAAGGATTTATCATTAATCCAGACGAATATTTTTGGCTTTATCTACTTTTATAGATCCTTTAGATCGAATTACGGATAATTGCTGACTCTCGGTCAAAGAATTCAGTGTTGCGAAATCTGCTGGTTTTGCAGGTATTGCTTTTCCAGGAAATGTTCTCGCGCTAGGGTTACAATTGCACCTAGAACCTGCAGAAGCTCCTGGAAGATTACATTCACCCGGCCAATTATAAACACCATCACCGTTAAGATCACAGAAATGATGTCCAGCCCCATACGCTACTCTGGTCTTTCTTGCTTCAGCTGTATTGACTACAAAAGTTGAAATTAAAAAACAAAACAACAATTTTGGTAACATTCTATTCTCCTATTAAAAGTTGAACCCATGCACTGACTTTTCGGATGCTTTATTATCAACTTAAAAACTTTTTTAACACACATGATTTATATAAGTATCTGTTTCTTATGGATAATCTTTAATTGCATTGACTAAACAACTGACCGATTTAATTGCCATTAAGACTATTCAATTTTTTGAGAAACTTCTATGTATCCCATATGCTTTTTAAGCTTCTGGACATACGTATTAAAATCGGCATTGGCAGGATCATCTGAAGACTCAAGAGCACCACGTCGCCCTTGATAAATGTAGCCTAAATAATCAACTAGATTTTCTTTGGTAATTTTCACTTTTTTTGGATCTTTGGCATTTTGTTTAGCAATGTTTTTTAACACTTTTACTGCATCCACAAGATAGGCCATGGTGGCTACCGCCGAGTTTTTTGGATCTCCCAAAGTTGATTTATTAATGTTTGGATATGATTTTTTCCAGTCACCATTTGGGAGGTCCTTAATTTGAGTGAATCCACGGGAGGTATTGAGAACAGACTCATCAAATGGATTTTGGCCATTGAATAATCTTTTGGCGGCTTTGGCCAGGATGACGTCTCCTTGATCATATTCTTTTATCCAATATTTTGTACTACGACCAAAATCTGACTCATTACCCATAATTCCATAGGCCACAGAGGCGAGATCATTATAGTCATCATTAGACAGATTAAAGATTTTCATTAGCTGTGATTTTTCAGTTTCCAGTGCTTTAACGAAAGTTTGTGAATGAGTCGTCTTACCCTGCTGATTAACAATTCTAATATCAATGGGATGAGAATGACTTTTTATTGGAGAATAATTATAGCTTGTTGGATCAGCAACTGAAGTTGTTGAAGTAAAGGCGAGCTCACCATCTTTAACGATAAATTTATGATGAGACTCCTCTGGCAGAACAAAAACCTTGCAGCTTGGTTTTATCCAGTCTTCTAATTTCAAAAAATCAGATTGCTTTAAATTGACACAGCCTCCGGAAACTCTTCGATCAGAAGGATTTCCTGTACCAAAATTATGATAGCGAGACTGTAAATTATTAGGGACCTGGTGAATGGCAAAAACTTTTTGCCCCTCAACTTGTAAAATATTATTACTGTATTTATTTTTTAGATCATCGTTCATTTTAGGCTGACCAATGGTAAATGCACCGGCCCCTGTTGTCCCGCTCGCCAGATGCTCACGATCGGAATACTCAGTCCATCGAGTTTTAGCATCTGAAACTTTTTTCCCGACTAACACTTCACTCGAAAAAACTTGAGTCCCTGAGAGAGTATAGACAGTAATATTCGCATTTTTCTTGTCTACAATAGCATAGTGCTGACACCCACCGTCTCTTGGATGATCTCGATGATAATTAATAATCGTTTCTTTGTCTGAGAGGCTTTGATACAGAATTCTTCTTTCTTTATCAATCTTCACATCTTTATTACCGGCAATACTTCTAAAGGGAGAACTCAACTGACGACCAGTTTCAGTATCATAAACTTGATTTTTGACGACAAAATGAGGCTTATTGTTCATGAGGGAATTTGCTCGGGCGACGAGGTAGGTTCGCTCTAGTCCCTTATACCGGGAAGGATCATGCTTAGTCCCCGTTTTCGTCGTCATGATATAACCAATCGCCCAGTCTGCTGAAACTTTCTCGCCTTTTAAATTATAGAGCGTATTATTATAAATTAAAGTTCGGTCCCCATTAACTTTGGCCATTATTTGTTTCACGGCGAGTTTTGGATCAGACCACTTAAGAGTCTTTTTAAATTCTGCTCTCGCTGCTGGTGGAATTAATTCCAGTGCGGATTCCGGTTTAAGATACTTCCCCGTTTTTCTATCATAAATCTTATCATGATAGACGAAAACTTTCTCATCAGCGAGGATAGCATCAGACATTGATTGCACAAAATCTGTCTCAAAATTTTTCCAGTTTTCAGCTTTTCTGCCCTGACCATCTTTGACAATAATATTGATGGGGTTCTCTATGACCATCCCCGTTCTTGAAGTATAGTAAGTGGTTACGGGTGAAATAGGACTGACTTTCACTTTTTGCCCGATGACTGTTTGTCTTTGTTTTCCAGAATTCGGCATTGATAGAGGAGTAGATCCTGTTTTTAACCATAATTCCCCATATGTGAGCTCATCGAGAATGAGATCATCACTTAAAAGTTTCGCTTCTAAAGATGTCCAAAAAATATTTTGCAGGTCTTCACTTTGAGCAAATAGCTCAGAGAATTCATTTTTCTCACATACATCAATGTCACTGCATTGAGATGGTAGGGAGATTTCATTCAAGAAATTATTTAATTTTTCTTTCATGGACTCGAGGTTCTTTTCAAGTCCCGACAATTTCATTTCAACACTTAATTCTTTCTCTGAATGAGATTGATCTTTTTTATAAGAAGAGTTTATTAGTTTTAGAAAATTCAGCATCCCAGCATCAGATTTAGAATCAAGCATGCTGGTTTTATAAATCCCGTTGGTGGCACTTCTTTTTTCAAATTTCGCAATAGTATGGAGGATTTTTAAATCTGATGCATTGAGGATGTAGGACTTATCAGATTCCGGGAAATCTCTGGCCAGAATATCTTTCAGATAGGGAGCAATTTCAGAGAGGGTTGTACGAGAAAGTGGTTGGGATTCAAAAGCATCTCTGGCCTTAATAAATTCTGGATCAGTAGAAGTGTATTTTTCATCTAAAAGAGTAAGAATTGTTCTTTCAACATTTTCAAGTGCTTCAGATTGATCTGACTCTTGCGCCTTTAAATACGCCCATGCTAAACGGTGCAGAGTTAAATCCCCTTGGAGCCTCAGGAATTCAGATGCTTCGGTTTTAGTGATTTTTGATCCAAAAAGGGTTTTGAGTGCAGACTCACACTCAGTACTGACCGATCCATAAGCTGTCGGTAGGAGAAGCCAACATAGCGCCAATATGAGGGACCGAAAAGTCATAGAAGACTTGTCGGTTAATCCCTCTAAAACTTTAGCTACTCCTTAGGGTCCATGGCATCCCTCACTCCCTCACCAATGAGGGAGAGCATAGTGAGTGTTAGAAAAAGCGCCAGGGACGGATAAATGGCAAGCCACCATCCTTCGGTAAAATGTTTTTGAGCTTGGTTTAAGAGCTCCCCCCAGCTTGGAGTGGGAGGGGTAAGACCAAAACCTAAATAATCTAAACTCGCCAAAGAGGTAATATTTCCAGCGAGGACAAAAGGTGAAAAAGTGATTAAGGGAGAAAGAGAATTTGGTAAAAGATGTTTAAAAAATATGCTCACGTGGCCAGCACCTAAAGCCTTAGCTGCTTCAATGAATTCTTTTTTTCTGTTCTTTAAAAACTCACCGCGAACATAATAACTTATTCCAATCCATCCAAATAAACTTGAGAGCACGACAAGCAGGATAAGTGTCGGTTTAAAGATAGAGATAATAATAATCAGTAAAAAGAATTGGGGTACTGTAGATAGAATTTCAACAAATCTCTGTCCCCAAAAATCTAATCTTCCACCAAAATACCCCATCACACCACCAACAATTGTGCCAAATGAAAATGTCAGCAACCAAACGAGAAAAGAAAAAGTGATCGAATACCTTAATCCATACAGAAGTCTGGTTAAAATATCTCGTCCCCTATCATCAGTGCCCATCCAATTATCAGAAGTTGGTTCAGAGGGGTAAGATTCAACTTCTTTATTTGACTCATAGGGATTCCATTGGATGATGGGCCATAAAGCAAAATCACCACGATCAGAGTCAAGTTCTAGTAACCTATAGTTAGCAACGAGTGATTCAGCATCACCAAATTCGCTGGGATGATAATCTTTCAAAACTGGAAAATAGAATTGATCTTTGTACTTGAGGATAAGTGGTTGGCTGTTCGCCCAAAACTCTGCCGTAAAACTTAAAGCGCAAGAGATCAGCATCAGCCAAGAAGATATAACGGCCAGCTTGCGTGACTTAAATCGGCGCCATTTTTTTAAAGTAGCATCATTACTAATAAATTTCTCTATCATGTAAAATCAATCCTTGGATCAACGAGGACGTAGGCGAAATCAGACAAAATATTTCCCATTAAATAAAGTCCACTCTGAATGAAAACCAGACCCATAATCACATTATAATCTCTTGAGAGAATACTCTTATAACTGAGAAGACCAATTCCATCGAGTTGAAAAATTGTTTCTAGTAGAAGTGAACCCGCAAAAAAGACAGAAAGAAAACCACCTAAACCAGTGACAATGGGAATCAAAGCATTTCGTAAAGCATGCTTCATATAGACAACTTTCTCAGTTACACCTTTTGCGCGAGCAGTACGAATATAATCCTTTTTTATTTCTTCAATGAGAGAGTTCTTCATCAGGATTGTTAAGCTTGTGAACGATCCAATGGTGTAACAAAGTAAGGGTAAGAAGAAATGATGAATACGATCACCTATTTTCTCCCAAGAGCTAAGTTCATCAAAAATTTCTGATTGGATTCCACCTATCGGAAAAAATTCAAAGAAACTCCCCCCGGCAAATACGACGATAAGTAGTATCGCTAACATAAAAGAAGGAATGGAGTAGAAGACGAATAAAATAAAGCTAGTCGCAATATCAAACCCACTACCATGCTTAATCGCCTTGAGAACACCTAAGGGAATAGAAATTATGTAACTTAAGATGAGAGAAAGAATACCAAACTGCAAAGACACAGGGAATTTACTCACAATAACATCTAAAACAGGCTCTTCATAGGTGAAGCTCTCTCCCAGATTTAGAGTTGCAATATTCTTGAGCCATAAAAAATATCGCTCATGAATGGGGCGATCAAAACCATATTGCTTTTTCAGGGCCTCTAAAATTTCATTCGAGACACCTTGCTCTGAACCTCTAGATGAGGCATGACCAGAGCTACCACTATCACCACTGCCACCAAATCTCATTTGTTGGATCTTTTGCTCTATCGGCCCCCCTGGTGCCATATTGATAATAGCAAAAACAACGATGGTGACTCCAATAAGTGTGGGTAAAAGAATGGCAAGTCGTCGTAGAAAATATTTCAACATATTATTTCAGCGTCCAATATTGCTGGCCTACACCATATTTAAAAGATTCCCTCGGCTTATGAACTCTTTTTGTATGGGCATAAAGCGTGTACTTGCTATTAAAAAAGAAGATATAAGGGTAATCAGCAGAAATAAGTTCATGAACTTTTTTCAAAATCGGAAGTCTTTTTTCTTTTTCATAAATTTTACGGCTCTGATCAATGAGAAGATCCACTTGTTTATTTGAGTAATTTACAAAATTAGAACCAGAACCAGCGATGGAAGATGAGTGCCAAATTTGTTTTGGATCCCAGTCTACTCCTCCTCCTCCCCACGCTAAGCGAACAGCATCAAAGTTTCTTTCATCAATCAGTTTGATAAAAGAGTTCCATTCAACATTCTTTAAATTAATCTCAACCCCTGCTTTACTCGCATCTTCCTTAAAGACAGTGAGGTATTTCATCATATCTTGAATGGGTTCAAGAATGGTGAAAGATAAATTAATTTTCTTACCATCAACGACCTTATCTAAAATGCCATCTTTATTAGAATCTTTCCAGCCAGCAGCAGAAAGTATTTTCAAGGCACCTTGTGGATCATAGGGAACTGCTTTGACATCTGGATTCGCATAATCTGACTGAACATAAATTGGCCCAGTCGCCGGTTCAGATAAATTGTATTCAAACTTATCAAGCATAAGAGGACGATTAAAAAGCATACTCATCGCTTTACGAACTTGCACATCTTTTAAAACAGGATGCTTTAAATTAAATCCAATAAAACTAAACCCCTTCGGAGTTTTGTTTTCTGTTTTCACTTTGACAATTTTATCATCCCAAACACCGCCCACCGTTTTTTTAACAAATCCATCAGGTCGTAAACCTAAAAAATCAATATCACCTTTCTTCAAAAGTTCGAGTGAAACATTTTCTTCCGCTGAAAATCTCAGAACAATTTTTGGAACTGTCCAAGATTGCTTTTCAGCCTCAACTTTTAATCCCCACCATTCTGGGTTTTTAACCAGAATAATTTTTTGACCTTTTTCATACTTTGTAAACATGTATGGTCCAGTTCCATATATGACTTTTCCGAATTCTTTTTTATTTTCTGAATTACTATAGAAATGTTTTGGTAAGACTTGTATTCCCGCACAGACATCAAAATTTTGAAAATAGTCATCTTTAACAATGAATCGAATATTAAATTTATCGATAACTTTAACTTCTTTAATCGCTTCATAATATGAGCGCATTTGAACGGCTTTATAGTCATCACTAAAAATGACATCATAAGAATACTTAATATCTTCGGCTGTTAGTTCTTTGCCATCATGCCATTTAACATTTTCTCTTATTTTAAAATCAAAGATTTTTTTATCTTCTGAAATTTTCCATTCAGTAGCTAGAGCTGGCTTCCATTCATAGGTCTCAACATCACGGTCTAGTAAGCTTTCAAAAACATAACCATGCACTGCTGATGAATAAGCATCTACAGATGAAAGTGGACTGAGAGTTGTTGGCTCTCCACCAATATTTAAATACATTGACTGAGCTGATTTTTTTGATTTCCCCTGACAGGCCATAAGGCCGAATAAGATAAGAATGAAAACAAGCTTATGGCCTGTTGCTAGCATGGAAAACTCCTTCATTTATTTTTTTATGTATAAGGCGGGATCAAGAGACCATCGATCAAGTTTTAGGTTATGGTCCTCAACCCTGTATGCTTCAATTTTTGTATCAATTTCATTTACCCTCGCCTCTGCATTTTTAAATTCAGTAAATGAAAATGCTTTGTCCTCTTCCAGAGAAGCGAGTTCTTTTTGCCATTCAATTTCAAGTTTTTGCCTGAGAATTTCAAAGCGCTTGTTCACAGCGTCCACTTTTTCCACAAAACCATCTAAATCTTTACGATGACGCTCTTTTTTTGTGTTCATCGCAAGTCGTTTTTTTAAGAGTATTTCAATTAACTCTTTGGCCATTTGAGTTGTTTGTTTAAGATCAGAACTTTCAAAATGTAAGTATGTCCCTGTTGTAAAATGAACCCGCTTAATACATTTCTCATAATCTGGAATTCTTAAGAGAAGGTAATCATTTGTTCGTCCTTCAACATAACTAATACAGCGATGGTCTGGGTAAGTCTCATTCCAGAAATCAATCCGATCTCTTCGGTTTAAAAATTTTATATTGGTAAAATCTGTTCGAATCCTCGCCAGTTTTGCCGGTGGATTCAATCGAGAGATTCTTCCCGAAAAAATGGGTTCTGACTCATCTTTTACAGACTCTCTTGTTTGGGCCCTAAGACTTGAGACCATATGACAAATAATTAAGATCATTAAAACTTTGGACATATTTTAATTATGCCATGGACTCATTTTTTTGGAAGAAATCAAAGATTTTTTTTAACCAGCTACTTTAATCAACTATTCTTTTTGAAGGATGATACTTGATCTATATTCTTTCTCGTGTAAGGGTTCTTCATATTTTAAGACTCTCATACCAGGAAAAAGCTTTAAAAGTTCTTGCTCCTTCAGGTAATGATCAGCATTTAAAATGCCTTTTCTTGACTTGAGTTTCTCTTTCTCTCTAATGGTATAAGCCTCATAAATAAGAATACCGCCAGGTTTAAGCCAATTTTTTATTTTATCTACCATGCTTCTATCGACCCAATAAAAACAAATAATCGCATCAAATGAGGAGGGAGGAATTTTATAATCTTTAAGAGAGGCGACCACTCCCTTGATTTTTACCCCAAATTCTTGCGCCAGAAGATAAGATTTTTTAACTGCAACTGAACTTAAATCAACACCAGTGACATTATAGCCCTTTTGCGCCATGAAAACAGCATTTCTTCCCTCGCCCATTCCCATATCTAGGATTGAGCTCTGAAAGGGGATATAGTGATAATTTTCTGCTAAAAAAGGGGCGGGAGACTTTCCATAAATAAAAGTTGAACGAGCATATTTTTGATCCCACTGAGTTTTAGTATCTTGAGACTGTTTGGTCCCAGAAAGTTGCTGAAAACGACTCCCAGAAATAGGCTCTCTTGCGAAGGCAGATAAATTCATCAACATGAGAATTATGGTTAAAGTCTTCATTCTGGCAGAATTTCATCTTCTGATGCCATAACAAATCCATCAGCTGATGAAAAAGAAGAATGTGATTCACCTTCAATTCCAAGTTCTGCATCTAAATAGAGATTTAAAGTAGCCAGCAGTTTCTCCATTCTTCTTATTTTTCGGTCAATATAATCTTCAACCGTGTTTGGCATGTCCTCGGTCTGGAAGAGATACCACTTCATTTCTTCAACTGGTGTATAAAACTGATCAAGAGTCGTGATTAACTCGGTACTGCAATGAACTAAATTTTCTAAAGATGTTTGTTCATAGCGGTTATTAAAGATCATGGGAAAATGTTCTCTGGTTCTTCTCAGAGCAAATATTTCAAGATATTCATTCTTTCTTTGCTTAATTCTTTGAAAGACGTTATTGGCATCAATTTTTAGCAACATTAAAACTCTTTGTGTGTGCTCATCATTTCTACTTTTCAAAGAACACCTCCCTCAAGAGTTGCTCTTCTGCCCCCAGGCCAAACAGTCTTTTCGTTATTTTTTAATTGATGAAATTTTACAATTGTCTGGGATAGTTCTTTGGCACTCAGTGGATATTTCATGAAGAAATAATTCTTTTGGAGGCTAAATTTTTTCTGATCATTTAATTTTGAAAAGCTACACAGGTGAATAAATGTCAGTCTTTTTGACTTCAAAATAAATTTAAGAAGACTACGAACTTTTTGATTGTAAGCCTTGAATTCCTTGACGTCAGAGACAGAGCAAAGAACAATCACCTGATCCTGTCCTGATGAAGCTATCAA
>CANEVK010000070.1 GCA_947442115.1 Bacteriovoracaceae bacterium
CATATCTTTCATAAGGATAATTTGGATATCCTGCCCATCCTTTTTTTTATCTGCACGAATCGCATTTAATAATTTGGACAATGAAAATTGATTATAAGCACTCACCTGTAATTTTTCTATCGGCAGTCCAAGACTCAGCGTCATTTTTTTCCATTCAGCTAACAATCCATGAAGCTCAAAAATTTTAAAGATGTAATTGATCCCCATCGCCACAGCTATTCCATGGGGAATTCGAAGAGTACTCTCAAAGGCATGACCCAAAGTATGGCCAAGATTTAAAAAAATACGATCACCTTTTTCTTTAAAATCTCGATCCGTTAATTCCTTTTTAAATTTGGCACATTCAATTGAAATCTGATCTATTTTTTCCTGATTTAAGATCATCTCTCTGATCGCAATGGAGAGAAATCCGTACTTCAGGATCTCACCTTTGCCAGATAGAGTTTCAAGTGGTGATAAGGTTGCTAAGAATTCCTCACAGATATAAACCTTATCTGGTGAATGGAATGCACCAATGAGATTTTTTCCCAATGGAATATTAACGGCTACTTTTCCTCCAAGAGAGCCATCCACCATCGCGAGTAAAGTGGTAGGAATTGAAATCCAGTGGATACCTCTTAAAAGAGTTGCCGCCGCAAAACCTGCAAGATCAGTAGTCGCACCACCGCCAATGGCAACAATTTTACAACTGCGTGATATACCTAATTTAATAAAAGATTCAGCAATAAGCTCAAGACTTTTTAAATTCTTTTCTCTTTCAGGATCTAAAACCCAGTAAACTTTAGCGAATGTCTGAATCCAGGCAGGTAAGTGTGTCCTAACCTTAGAATCTATGACAAAGTAAATTGAATCTTTATAGGGCAGCAGTTCTTCACAAACCTCACCCCAGCGCTTATAAATAATTTCAGAGTTCATACCTCTATTATCAACTCAAAGCTGAGGAAAATGAAGTGAATGACGAATGGTTTAGTAAATTAAAAGAATTTGACTCTCTGACTAATATGAAAACTCGCCACTTAGCTCAAATGGATGAGCAAAAAAAGCGTCTTGATGTTCTCAACTTAAAACGTCAGGAAAAGGAAGAGAGCATAAACCATGCCCTGAAGGCGATCCATGAGCTTCAGCAAAATTACCATGAAACAGAAAAAAAACTTATCACCTGCGAGCAACAGTCCTCTAGACTCAGGGACTCTGGAGCATCAGAAGAAAAACTAGGAAACTACATTAAAGAAGCTGAAAAACTTGAAAGCGAAATGTTTGTTCAATTAGAAAAAATTGAGGCCTTAGAAGTTGAGATCGAAGAGTCTAAAACATTTTTAATAGGTCTAAATAAAACTTTTGAGGAGATTGGATATGAAGCCCAAAATGAGATTGGGATTCATCAAAATGAAATTGTTCAACTAGAAAAAAGACTTGAGTTGATTTTAAATACACTTCCCTTAGATTTTAAGAATGCTCTTGAGAAAACATTGAAAAAGAAATTGGCCATTGGTCCCTTTACGAGAACCGACCAAAGCCATTGCTACTTTTGTCGCTATAAGATTTCTCGCACCGAGGAGTCTGAGATTGATGTTCAAAAAATTCTCAAATTTTGCCCTCAATGCTCTCGTATTTTTCTCCCCTATGGATGCTAAGCTCTAGCGGATAATAATCATCTGAGAGATATTGAGTTGTTGCAGTCCTGGTTGGTATCCAGATTGAGGAAAGTAGCCACCGTAGTTCTGACTTATAAGAGAACCGGTTATTCTCGCCCTAAATTTGAACACACCATTGACATTGATAGGTTGAATCCCTTGGGCCATGGCCTGCTGAAAGGCCATACTCATTACTTGAAAAGATTGTTGAGTCACAATATAAGTTCCTCCACTCACCTCAACCATGCCTGACTGAGCGTGGACAAAACCGTCAAAAGTAGAAACCCGGTAGGGATCAGTTGAAAGACCACGATTGGATGAATTTTCTGAATTATTTTTCCCACATGATGACGTGAGAATCATCAAAATCATAAAACCAAGGACCCAAAATTTAGACATAAACGACCCCTTTGATGCCCTTATTGGATCTAAACCAAAAAACTCAACTTTTTTTATTAAATTCTCAAGTTTTCAACATGTTAGTTCTCTTGCCCAGCTCTTATGGCCCTAGTAAGATGCCCCTACCGAGATCAGGGGACTATCGCCGCCGCAAGGGGGAGGAAAGTCCGGACACCATAGAGTATCGTAGCGGGTAACGCCCGTCCGTCGTGAGGCGAGGACAAGTGCAACAGAAAGTATGTATGGCGTGGGGAAACTCACGTGCGTAGTGAAACCAGGTAAACTCTACGAGGTGCAAGCCCATGTAGGTGAGCGTTGAGTCTACTCGAGGAGCTCACGGGTAGGGTGCTTGAATGTTGAGGTAACTCAATGTCTAGAGGAATGATAGTTGAATACAGAATCCGGCTTATTCCTGATCTCGGTTTTTTTAATCCTGTTTTTGTGTTTCTAATTCTTGCTTCAACTTTTCACTAAGCTTTCCGGCCTGCTTGAGAATTTCAATAACTTCGAGGCGGTGTTCACTTTCAGTTTTTTCTGCATAGATAATCATGTCATCATAAACTGATGTTGAAAGAGGGGGGGAATTCTTAAAATTATCAATAATAATTTTTTTATCCAACTCATTATAATCGGGATGTTTAAGAACTTCGCCGAGGGCTTTATCTGTTTTTTCATTTTGTGGAGCTGATTTAATGATATAACTCACGGTAATTGAGTCGAAGACTCCCTCTTTTTGAAATTTATCAACGAGTAAATCAGCCACCGCGGGATCATACTTTTTAGCTTTCTCAAGTGCATCGATGGCGGGAAAAATCAGATAACTCTCTTCTTTGGTGGCTTTCGTAATAAATTCTTTGGCCATTGGAAAGATCAAAGGATTTTCAGGTTCAAATTGCGCGACAAAAGTAAAAGCACCTTGTTTGGTAAAAGGATCAGAAGAATTTAAGTTCTTTTTCACTTTATCCATAAAAGCTGCTGGAACAATATATCCCTCTGGAGCTGAAGTCATGAGAATCGATTTTTGCTCTTCAAAAAAATTTGGATTAATCGGATCCTGAGGAGCCGTAGCAATTTTAGTGAGTAGGTTAACATCGCTAATAGGAGACAAACATGAAAGGGCAGAAAGTTCGTTAGTTTTAATGACTCCAATTTTAACATCAGAATCTTTAAGTTTTACATAATTCTTAATGGTATAATCCAGATTACAAATATTGAGCATAGCCTCTTCAGATAACGCCTTATCAAAAAGCTTTGAAACTTCAGCCGTGACCTTCTCTTGAGCTTCATCTTTAGTCATGTAACCCAATTTTTCGGCAAGCTCAATCCACTCAACTTTTAGTCCTAGTCCATTCGTTTGATCGATAAGACCAATGAGTTGAGACTTGATGACCTTGTTGTTTTTTATTTCATCAAAGGTCTTTTGATCATCCGGGGAAAGAGATGCATAATCTACATTTTTAATAAATGAATTAATAGTTGGAAGATAAAGCAGATAATCTTCTTGCGCTAAAACCTCCATGGTGAGGGCAAGTTTTTGCCCCGTAGTCTTTTGAGTATCTAAAAGACCACAAACCTTTTTTGTCTTTTCATCTTGAGGATCTATGGAGGCACATTGAGTAAAGGCTGTTGCAGATAAGCTTTCAGCTAAAATTTTATTGGTCATCTCCACCTGGCCAATGGCCCGTTTAGCCGCTTGCTTTTCAAGTTGAGCAGGAGCTGAAATTCGATTGAAGTAATTACTTAAAAAACCTTTGACGTTTTTTCCACTGGGGCCAACCGAATTAAAACCATAGATTTGTTTTTGGAGACCACTAAAGGCCCGTTGCATAGAAGAGCGGTTTGAATCCCCTACACTTCCATATCGAGATTGAACGACCATTTCAGCTTGCGTTCGAGTCATCCCATCATCAAGCAGAACTTGCAGATATTGGGCCGGAGATCTATGATCCAAATTTTTTTCAGCTAGTGTGTTACACCCAAAAAGAAAAACCTCGTAAGGCTGATTCATAATGCCTTCACAAGTTTTAGAGCATCCTGCTTCTTCCATTTCTTTCATGTCAAGTTTCTTGCCAGACTCCCCAAAAAAAGAACCTGCAAAATGTCCTGAGATCACGAGCTGGTCACAGCGGATGCCAGATTCACAGGCCTTCTTAAACCAGTCATCCTCTCCCATCGTGGTTAATTCAACGATCGGATTATATTTATCTGGAAATCTTTTTATCTGAGCATCAAAAAGTTTTTTTTCATCATCAGAATTAATCGTGATAGCACAGACCGTAAATTTATCTGGATCTAAGACAGGCGAAGATCCTTGTCCCCAAGAGATCGAAATTGTAGTCAAAAATAAGATGAGGGCATGAAACATCATAGGTTTCTTATCGGATAACCCCCCTGGGACTTAAGTCCTAATCAGATGTCTAAAATTTAGTCATCAGATTAAGCCTAAATCATGGAATTTAATTTAATAAAGAGTGGTCTATAAGTTGCAGCTTAGCTGCCCATACATCCAGGAGTTCTTATGAAAAAATTTCTTTTAGCATGCCTCTCACTCAGCTTTACCTTTAATGTTTTTGCTTCTTCATCTTTGAGTTGCCATGAAATCTATATTAAAACCATGAATCACAAGAATCTAAAAAAAGAAAAAGTAGATCGCCTCAACAACGCTAGCCCTGGTCTCATGATCGTAGTACCGGCGATCAATGCTGTTGCGGGTCTCACTCTCCTGGGCGCAGCTGTGGGAGCAGAAATCTATGCCAACACCCCATCAAAAGAAGAAAAGATCCTCCGCCTTTCTTCTGAAAGCAACAAGTTACTAAAGCGTTTCATTAAAAAGCTACAAAAAGATATTAGCTGTGACATCACTGAAGATGAAGTAAAGGCCATTGTATTAGAGGGTCTTGAGTCAGGGAAATATTGTGAAGGCTTTCCTGTTCTTTATAATGTCCGGGATGTCAAAAAACACGTGAGACAAATTTTACTTAAAAAATATCATCCCTAAAATAAAGAAAGCCCCGTAAGGGGCCTCTTTAATCATTGGATAAGAAGTTCTCTTATTCACAATGTTTTTTGTATAAATCTTTGAGAACATTAAGAGCTTTGCTTAGTTTGCCGAGCTCAGACTCGAGTGAAGCAATCATGGCTTTTAAGAGTTGTGCTTTTCTCTTGTCTCCAGCCTTTTCAGCTGCTTTAAGTTCTTGATAGAGACTTGAAAGCCGATCTTTCTTTGCACTTAATTCTTTTTGTAGAGAGGCAATTTTCAATTTTAATTGGTCACAATCCACAACATCTTTTTTACAGTGTTTTTCATAAAAAGCACTAAGAGCAGCTAGTCTTTTCTTAAGTCCTTCAATCTTCTCACTCAATTTTTTAATCTGAGCGATAATTAGTCTTGAAGGGTCCTTGATTGAGCGGAGCTTTTCCAACTCTCTCGATAAAACAATAATTTCCTTGGTAAGACTTGTAATTTCAGACTCAATGGATTTACAAATCTTTGCATTAACTCTTGCTTTAGAGAGATCAATGTCAAGCTGAGCAAAAGCACTCATTGAAAATACAGAAATCAATAATGCCAACAACAACTTCATACGTTCCCCTTTGATGGACTTTGTTTTAAGATCTTCATCTTAACGGTTAAAAGAATCTAGATTGTAAGTTTTTTTTTAATAATTGCAAATTCATTAACTTAGAGTTCGTTTCATGAGTTTTTTTTGATTATTATTGCCAATAAAAAATGTCAGGGCTTCTTAAGTCGCTGAATTGCTTTAATACTGGCGGTAGAGAGGTTGGAGGACTCACTGGAATACTTTCTCCACTCCACGGGTTGGGGAAACTGAAGGGCTTTAAATTCTTGATAAGAGATCACTTGAATATAATTTTCTATCTTATATTTTGTAATACCTGTTTTAAACATGGGGAGTCCTGCCCAATCCACTTTTTGCTTTAACAATGGATACTGTATGAGTTTTTTGTCCGTGCTAGAGAGAAGACAGGTAGGCACCTCGAACTGGCCTGAGAGCCATTCTTTTTCAGATTTTTTATAGGCCAAGATATGATCCTTCTTCATCACAATCAAACGCAGGACCTGAATCACATGGTCCTCACTTCTCTTTTTATCCAGAGCCTTTTCATGTGGAAATGAAAGAGGATTTCCCCTAAGAAAAGCCTCACAATGAGAGCTCAGGGGACAAAGACCACAACTCACCTTCCTTGCCTGACAATAAACTCTCCCTAAATCCATCAGGGCTTCGTTCAAGTCTCGATAAGAAATATTTTTTTGATTGAGAATTTTTTTCTTTAAAAAAAGTTCTGCAATCTTTTTTTGAAGCTTAAGGCCTTTTTCCTCTTTGAGAGCATAAAGTCGCGACAGAACTCGCTCAAGATTGGCATCAATGGCCAGGGCCCGCTCATCTCTTCCAATCCCGATCAAGGCTTGAGACGTATAGGGACCAATACCGGGGATGCAGCGAAGTTTATCTTCCTCAAGAGGAAACTTTCCCTCATGATGAAGTATCAGATGCTCTGCTATCTTTTTAAGATTTCTTGCCCGCCGGTAATAACCTAGCCCTTTCCAGGCGACGAGAAGCTCCTCTTCAGTCGCTTTGGCCAGGGCCTCAAGATGAGGAAAACGCTCGAGGAAGCGATCAAAATGTTTTTGAACCGTTGAGACAGTCGTCTGCTGAAGCATAATTTCTGAGACAAGAGTTGTGTAGATTGATCTTTCTCTACGCCAAGGTAAATAGGAGAATTCTTTTTTTGACCAACTCAATAATATTTTTAAATCCATGACTCAATTTTTCAATGAAGCGAAGAACTTGACAAGTTTTAGCGACAAGATCGGGCCAGTTCATCTACCATGTCGAGGAGTTGTGAAGCTGTCATGGGATTTTTATCCCCTTTAAACTTTCCATTTTTTTTTTCAATAAAATCTGAAAAATCTTTGTGAAACTCATAAATATCTGTAATGATCACAAGTTTTTGGGCCTCTGATCTCTCAATCCAATCCATGAGTCGCTTGGGATCATTGAGTCCCTGGTTCACGCAGAGAGAATCCATAGAGCCTGCCTGCTTAATAGAAGTATCAAACATCATCACATTAACTTTTTTATTAAAACCACAGCTCTCATCCAGTCTTTTCATCATACTTTTTCGAAAGCATCCGCCTTCTTTGTCTGAAAAATCCATCTCTCTCATGGAAGAACTTGTATCAATCCATATATCCAGTTTAGCAGGACTTGATTTAGACTGCTGATTTGCTTTCCCGCAAAAAATATCAAAATAATTTGATGAATCACAATTGATCAGATCTCGATCTAGAGACTTTGCCGCAGGTATGGAGGGAGCCTTTTGGGTCTCAACTTTATCACCCTCAACCGTCGCTGAAGCATCATCTTTTTTATAAAGTCCGTATTGAGGGTCAAAACAAAAATCACCCATCTCTTGGCACTCAAGCTCGGCCGTTTTGGAAAACCACTTCACTGGTTGAGCATTAATCATTTTCTCTAATTCTGCTTTTTTATGGGCGGAAATAAACCACACCTCAATAGAGCGAGGTGCTGCCATCACAGATAAAGAAAAGAAAATGATCAAAAAATGGATCAAAACTTCACATCCCTTTGCTTAAAGACACTCAATAAAATATTTCCCATATTCACCATCAGATCACGGTCATTCCCATTGAGATTTAAAAAATCACTCATAAAAGCCTTATGAGAAGGAGATAAAGCTTCAAGCTTATCTCTTAGAGTCAGTTCTGTTTTCACTTGCCCGGTCATCGTTTCCCCAAATGGCATTTTCTGCCTTGAACCACCAATATTAATCGTGGCGTGGGTCTTGGTTTTAGCATCGGCCCCGGGGCGACCAACATCCTCCCTTGAGCTTGCTCTCTGTTCGGTTAGTTTCTGATCTTTATAAAATTGAACGAGATCAATAAAATCATCGGCAGAGTCATCCTCAACACCATCAATCACCTCTCGCAACGGCAGATCAAGAGTTGCAATGATGTTGGCCACCAATTGCTCATCCACATTACTGGTTTTAAAAGTCAAAAATCGACTGAGTTTAGATTCATGAACACCGACCATTTCAGAGACTTCTTTCTGAGAAAAGCCCTTTATTGTTCGGTACTTATTAAAGACAGCGAGAAAAACTTCGAGAAAATCTGACTTGAAGCGGATCATGACGCTCCTCCTGATTGATTTTCTTATCGGTTTGCAATTTTTAAACTGAATGCAATTTTTTAAATTGACACATTGCAAAAATTGCTATAGTATTGCAGTCAGGAAACGCTAACGGTCGGAGGGGACCATGATCATAGAACTACTTGAAAAGACTCAAGAAAATCACAGTGATGCTTATCAATTGATTCAGGATGAGCAATTGGCATCACTCCCCATTACCACCCAAATTCTTGCAGGCTCCAGAGTTCTTAAGAGCACCTACCACAACATGGTCTTCTCTGATTGCGTTTTCTATGCCGTGGAATTTCAAGACGTTACCTTTGACAATTGCACTTTCATCAATTGCACTTTCAAGTTTTCACATCTTAAAAGTTGCATATTCAACCTTTGTGCTTTCCAAAATTGCAAATGGGAGGCCTGCTCAAGCAGAGACTCTCTTTATATAGACTGTGAACTCGATACCATGCTTTCAAGATTGACTGAAGTCAATGGTAACGAGATTTCCTTTAATCTTAGTGGCCATGATTTAATGGCGGCTTAACTGGACGGGAGGGTTACCACTTTAAATTTATGAATGAGTTTTACCCAAAAAAACCTGAGACTCAGTCGCGGTGAGTGTCAGGTTTTTTAACACCATCACTTTCTTACAAGATTCATTTCTTTTTTTACTTCCCTAAAGAGCCTATTGATAAAATGCAGGAGGTCCCTATCAATGAGGTCGAGGATGAAATTTTTTACATTTATCTTTTTTTTAATTTCTATAAATGCCTTTGCGCAAGACCTCTTCATCATTAAGAAAAGTATGAACCCCAAAAATGTTCTCCATTTCAAGGCCAACGTCAATAACTGCAAACTCGCTTCTCCTGCTGTGAGCGCCTACTGGGTCATGGGAGAAGAGCGAGGCCAAATTGAAGGTTTAACGATTCAAGAGAAGCCCTATTTTCAACCTAAGATAAGTTATTCAAGTTCAACTGAAGCAGACTTCTCAATTGGGGCGATGGAGAAACTGGGTTCTAAAATTCCAGATAAAACGATTAAGATTCAATTAGAAAATTGTCTTCCTAAGGCCTACCTTGAAATAGAGGGAAGAGAAATTCAATTGACTGATATTAATGTCAGTGTAAATTTTCTTATGACCGTAAGAGAGATGGTGATCTCTGGAGTTTCGGCCAGTGGCGACAGAGTCTCAAAGAAAATAGTGCCCTAGTCTTTAATCACTTTCGTCTTAGGCGGTGGAGTAAATTCAAACTGCTTTGGCTGAAAAGAAACTTCCTCTTTAAAGTCAGTAAATTTCAAATTTACTTTCCTTCCATCCACATAAATTAAAGTGATCTTTTCAAAATCGTTCATCTTCTGAACTAATTTAGCATCTGCTGAAGCCTTGAAAATGACCTGCTTAAGAGTCATTTCTTTTTGCACTTCTTTTTTAAAATTTAAGACCAATTCTTGCTTGGCATAAGTATGGGTAAAAAGCTTTGAGTTTTCTAATCCATTTTTCATAGAATCAAAAAACTTTGTAAGAGGGAGCTTTGAGGTTTTTTGAAGAGTCACCTGACCCACTTCACCCTCTATAAAAGGTGGAACATAGTACCAACTCATTTGAGGGTTACTTACGAAAAGAGATGGATTTGGAGATGTGATTTCAAATCTTACATGGCCAGGATATTTATAATCAATTTTTCCGTAACTCTTCTTTTCTTTACCTGTGGCCATAGAAATCAAACTTTCCTCAAAATTCGCTGTAAATGATTGGGGAATAAAATTTTTAGACCAAGCAAATTGAATAAAGAGTAATGAAGCTAAAATAAATTTCATGGGTAACCTTAAAATAAAAAAGGGGACAGCTTCCTCTTACTGAAGTCACTTGTCCCCAACCACAAACCACTAATGGAGCTGAACAGAGACGGCCTTAGATACGCCCGGCTCTTGCATCGTTACACCATAAAGAGTGTCATTAAGTTCCATTGTTTTCTTGTTATGAGTAATTAGAATAAATTGAGATTCAGAGCTCATTTCACGTAAAAGTTCGTTAAAACGACCAACGTTAGCATCATCAAGTGGAGCATCGACCTCATCGAGTAAACAAAATGGTGAAGGCTTCACGAGGAAAATGGAGAAAATAAGCGATACGGCCGTCATCGCCTTCTCACCACCGGACATAAGAGTGATAGAAGTCATCTTCTTACCAGGAGGTTTAGCCACAATGTCGACTCCGCATTCAATGGAATCGAGATCCCCGATAACTTCAAGTCTTGCCTCACCACCACCAAAGATAATGGGGAAAACTTTAGAGAAACGCTCATTCACCTCA
>CANEVK010000071.1 GCA_947442115.1 Bacteriovoracaceae bacterium
GTCGCTGTTGGTGCTGCAAGTTATCAGTTAACACCGATTGAGGTTTCCGTCTTAGGATCAAATGTTCAAGATATAAAAGCCTTTGGTGACAATGTCTGTGCTCTCACCAATGGCAAGGTTTACTGTTGGGGCTCAAACAGTCATGGACAACTTGGGAACAACACCCTCTCTGATTCTAATATTCCAGTTCAGGTCAAAGACACTGCTGGAACTGCTTACCTCACTGATGTTCAGTCTCTTTCGGTGGGCGGTTTTCATGCCTGTGCTATCATCAGTGGCGGTCTAAAATGTTGGGGACGAAATACCTATTATGAACTTGGTGATAGCACTAATACTCAGAGGCTTTTACCTGTTTCTGCCACTGGATTAACTTCTGGTGTTCAAGAAGTCAGCGCTGGGCACTTACATACCTGCGTGATTGTAGATGGAGTGCCCAAGTGCTGGGGCTACAATGCATCAGGACAGGTTGGTAATAATGTAACAACGACTCAAACATCACCTACTAACGTTTTAGACTCATCACTCGCAAGTCTAAGTGGGGCCCAATCAATTTCTGCAGGTCAATTCGGTGGGTGCGCCAATATAAATGGCTCCATCCAATGCTGGGGATACAATATTAGTGGCACCCTTGGAAATGGCACAAACACCAGCACCACTACCTCTGTTCAAGTTTCAGGACTGGTAGGAGGGTTACAAGATTTTGCCGTCGGTGCTTATCACAGCTGTGCAGTCGTTAATGGAGGAGTCCAGTGCTGGGGAAGAAATAGCTATGGCCAATTGGGGGATGGTACGATCACGGATAAAAAATCTCCTGTAATCGCTCTTGCCTCAGGAGTAGGGGCCCAAGCAGTGGCCGTGGGTGATTTTCATACGTGTGCAATTGTGAATGGGGGAGTTCAGTGCTGGGGTCTCAATGATAAAAATCAAATCTCCGCAGCTGCAACGGGTTACTTCACCACACCTCAAAGCTTTACTCAAATGAGTGGGGCCACAAATTTTACCTCCGGAGTACAAACGATTGTTGCTGGAGCAAAATTTAATTGTGCTCAAAAATCGGGAAAGATATTTTGTTGGGGGGATAATAGTGATGGCGTTTTTAACGCAGGAGTTGGTGGTCAAAGTGCAGATCCTTTTCAGGTAACAGCGACAAGCCAGTATCTTCTTGCAGCGAGCGCAGGTTCAGCTTATTCCACTAGAGGTAATGGACAATTAAAATATTGGGGTACAAATAATGCCGAGACAACAGCAAATTACAACTCGCCAATGAACTCAGTTTATGGAATTAATCCAGGCATTCAATCAATGGCCGTGAGCGACTCCCATGCATGTGCAGTCAGAAGTGGACTTGCTGAGTGCTGGGGATTAAATTTAAATGGGGCTTTAGGTGACGGAACAGCAATTGATAGCCAAGGAAGCCAGGTACAAGTCAGCGGCTTGACCAGCGGTGTCCAAGACATTGCTGTAACAGAAGCCTCAAGCTGCGCCATCGTCAACGGAATGATTAATTGTTGGGGTGATGGTTTTGGGGCCACACCCGTATTAACAAACATCACATCCGGTGCACAAAAAATTAAAGGAAATGGTGCAAGAAATTTAAACAATAATATGTGCGCTCTTGTTAATGGTGCTCTCTTCTGTTGGGGAAGTAATGACTATGGTCAACTTGGAGATGGAACAAACATCGATCGGGCTGTCGACCCTGCACAAATTTTATTTTGGCAGTAGGATAATCAAATTTGAGAAAAAAGAATTGTCATAAAAGTATGAGTGAGAAAAAACTTAAAAGACCAAGAAGGCTTATCAGGCTCAACATCTTTCAACCACTCCTCAGAATTTATACCTTCGAGACAATAAACCTGAATATTGGTCATACCCGCGGCCTTAGCTGCAGCCATATCTTCCCAAAGCCTAGAAGGATGAGAGTAACCTGTCAGTTTATGGGGAAACTCTATATTGCCAACAACTCCAAGATCTATTCCGGCCTTGTCACCATAGAGTTCTTTGGCCTTCAAACTATATTCAAAGACGAGTCGTGAATTCATCTCTCCAATAAGTCGTTCAAATTCACTTCGATAGGCCATAAACGAAATGTAATCAAAGCTCTTTGAATTAAGAGGAATGCCAAAAACTTTTTGTAAGCGGAGTGAATATTTTTGATCTAATAAAAAGGGTGTTGTCACTACATGAGCGATCATACGTTTTTGTTTGAGGAAGTAAAATATGGCATCTAATTCTAGCGAGGCATTCTTAAATAAAGTCTCATCTATACCCTGACTCGCAAATTCATGAAGTTTTGTTATCTTCATATCCTGGAGTAGGGCAAGATATTTCTCTAACTTTTCTGGAGGTGGCTCAAGATCAATTGAAAGCCCTTGAGGGTGTAGATTATTTTTTTCGAGTCTATTTATCAACTCTCGCACGAATTGATGATAAATTTTCATATTCCATTGGTTCGGCCAGTACCCCTCTGATTTTGATAAAAGAGGCCAGAGCCAATAGTTAATTTTTTCAGACTCAATTTTTTTTAAAGCAACGATGAGAGACTGGAAATTTTCTTCCGTGAGTTCATCTTTTTTAATCGCCAGATGTAGCCTCGCTCCAGACTTCTTTAGATATTCAAACTTTTGAGGAAGATCTTTAAATTCAGTCCACTCAGACCAAACTCCAAATTGAGTCTTTCCGAAAATTGTTGAAGAAATTAAAATGAGAAAAAGTGGTAAAAAATAGTTCATCGATACACCTTGAATATCATCATAAATTTTTATTCAAGTAAGATCAAGATGAACTCTTTTAATTTAATCAATCATTCAAGCGACGTTTAGATCTTGTGCCTGATCTCTTTTTGTATTTTTCCTTTTTTTCCTATTCCTCAATAAGTATTTTGGATAACTCATTAAACTCACTCTGCCGATCTGAAGCACCTCATCACCATTGCTGAAGTTCATACTTTTTTTAAAGTAATCGTTCACTTCATTATCTCGATGATGAAACTTTAGATCATTGGCCTCTTTTTGGAATGTAGTGCCTTTGACGCTGCCACGAAATATAAAGTGATCCTGATGAAATGTAGAGGAAGGATTAATATAGAGCTCTTGACGGTAATTCTTGTTAATCATATTTGCTAGTTCCCTATGTTCAGGGAAAGGAGATGAAATATAAGGAGAGGGGTATACATCTTCAAAGTGGAGGGCGACATTTCCCAGACTCGAAAGGACGCAGGCAACGTTGCTGATCCAAAAACTACCAAGTTTGGCATGAGCTGTGAAATACCGATAAATAACTTTACTGGTTAACTTATGAGTGAGCCCTAGACCTCTGGCTTCAGGCCCAACACAAGTTAGACCGAGGTGCAGAATATTTCCAAATGCACCCGCTTCAAGAATGTAGGATGAACAAAAGGCAATGGCTTTTCCCTCATTGTTTCTCGCGACTGAAATGATCAGTCGATTAAACTCTTTCATGTCTTTAGAAAAGCACTGATAATTTGGTAACGAATCTAAAGATTCCTTACCAATATCTATAAGTTCTTTTTGAAGCTGTTTAAGTTGGAGTGCACCCATGTTAAGGCCTGGGCAATCATAAACTTGTATTGAATGATTCTTTTTTTTAAATAATCTCATAGGCCCTCATAGATGGAGTAATTGGATTATAGGAATTTGAAATCACTTTATGGGCGCGATCTGCTAATTCAAAAACAGGAAAGATCTCTGGGAGAAAAGGGTCATGAATTTCTAATTCCACCGTTATATTTGATTGATTGAGAAGGTTCATAAAATGAGGAAAAAAAGTCATTTCACCATACCAAAAAAGATAATCTCTATTGGAGGTCGTAATCTTCTCATGAGAAACTTCAACGTAATTAATTGTTAAAGGTAGGATACTTCTTCCTGATGAAATGGAGGCTTCAAATAGGGGCTTTCTAAATCGGATCACATTTGATCCATCCGTAGAAGTTGCTTCGGGGAAGAATGTCACACTGATATTATTTTTGAGCGCATTTCTGAGACCCTGGATTTCAATATCAATTTTACTTTTATCCTTTCTATTCACATACAAGCATCCAGCAAGCATAGTTAAATGACCCAGAAAAGATGTCGCTTTGACTTCCAGGGAAGTGACAAACGATGTAGGAAATACTGAAGATATGACCAGAGCATCTAAATATGAAAGATGATTTGAAACGATCAGATAAGTTTCTGAGTCATGAAACTTTCTATTCGTCTTCACTTTGATATCAAGCACCTTGAGCCAGGCCCACGAAGTCCACTTGACTAAAAAGTTCAAAAGTTTTCTGGTTCTATTCTCAGAAAGATAAAGGCAAGGGTATAGGGGGATAGTTAAAAAAAAAAAGAGTAATAGGATGAGAGTGAACGCCAAAAGTTTTAAATATTTCATACCAACAATTTGAACAATTAAATTGAAAATTAAAAAGAGGGTGGGGGAGAAGCTGACAAAATGCTAACAAGACCTTAACAATTCAAAATAGTGCTGTGATAGGTCTTCCTTGAATAAGAGTGAGCTTCTTCCAATGAACACCTATCCAGCAAAAGCATCTTAAAGAATTTCTCATCAAAAATTAAGTTAAGATTGTGTGGGCCAATAACGCAGTTGTAAAAATTATTTGATCGACTTAAGATGATTCTATTCAAGTTAAAATGAAGGATCATATTTTGATAAATCAATTCGACCCACTTAAGAATTTCGCTCTAAAGGCACTAGAAAATAACACCATCCAATTAAAAAATGGGCCAGTCTTAGTTGCAGGCAAAAATCAATTCCGCTCCATGTGGACGCGTGATTTCTGTTATGCAGCAAGAGGATTAATTGCAATGAGAAAATTTGATGTCGTTAAAAGCCATTTAAATTTTCTTCTCAACCATATGCGAGAAGATGGTCTTGTCCCTAGAACTGTCGATTCCATTTTGCCTCGTTACCGAGTGATTAGAAATTCTATCAAATACCTTTTTGGGGTAGGAACGATTCCAGAAATTACAGATCCTTTAATCATTGAGTACAAAGATGAACACGGCACTGAGGCCATTGATTCAAATCTGCTCGTTATCTTAACCGCCATAACCTATGTGGAAGCATCCAATGATCTTGAGTGGCTTATAACTCAAGAGATCAATTTAAAAAAAGCCCTCCATTTTTATGATCCAAAATTTGACGATGGGCTTATTGTTCAAAGAAAATTCTCCGACTGGCAAGACAGTGTCAAAAGAGAGGGAAAAACCTTTTATACTAATCTTCTTTACTGGATTGTTTGCCATAAACTTCAAAAACATCCTACATTTCAGATTGATGAACAGTCATTGCATTCACTTAGAGAAAATCTTGTTCACCATTTCTATGATGTTAAGTCAGGTCTTTTCCGGTCAATCCTCAATGAAAATTATATTTCCCTGGATGCCAATTTATTTGCTATTGAATTTGGTTTCGATGGTGTTTCTCATGAAGAGCTTTATAAAAACTTAACTAATCATGAGCTCTGGACCCGATTTTCCATCCCAGGTTTTAATACCGTTCCTAATTATCCAACCAGCTGGCGTCACCTTGCCGTGACCCTCGCTGGACTTGGTCATTACCATGATGAGGTCTACTGGTCTTGGTTAATGGCCTTATCGGCCAAGGTTGCTTATCGGATGGATGATAGGGTATCTGCTTTGAAAATTTTAAATCGCTTGCAAGAACTTTCCCTTCGAGACCAGGCCATTAGGGAAGTTTACAGAAATGAGGAAGACCTGCGGCCGTGGGAGTCCTGGCTGTTTAAATCAGAGCAAGACTTTAGCTGGGGCTCGGGGATGATCTTAGATGCCTTATCTATTTTAGATTAATAAGTTCTCTATCTTTTTAGTTAATTTAATGATTCAAGATGGAGGTTATCGGTTAGAATAAGAATCTCATCGTCTTTTTTAACTTTTAATCGCCTGGAAGAAACTTGGTTTACAAAATGATAAAGATGGCTTCACCAGTTTTCATCATCATTTTCATTTTGATTCTTGCATTTAATTTATTATACCCACAAAATCAAAAATCACCTAGGGGAGTTGCCCCTCAGGAGAAAGCAAAAAATATCATCCAAAAAGAGGTTACAAATTTAGCAATTCTTAAAGAAAACAAATCTCAAGAAGAGGTTTTGACTAGTACTCTTGATACTCCAATAAATAATTCATCCTCAGAAAATCAGCCCATAAGTAAAAGAAACACAAATCTTGAAGTAAGAATCACGCCCATCTCACCAATTGAAAATAAAACAGCATATTCGGAAGGGGAATTGGTTAATCTTCCCAAGACTGTGGATGTTCCTTTACAGAGCTTATCAAAAAGGACTCAGTCATTTTACGTCTCTTATGAGCGTTTTCAACTGGGCGAAGATTGGGATAAAATGGCAACTAAGCTCAACACGACTTCATCTCAAGCTAGTATGAATGTTTTTTCAGCGGGATATTTGTTTCCAAAGTACGGCCTTGACGGAGGAGGAGGAGTTGATGTCCTATATATTCAACAAGAATCTATAACTTTAATTTTTCCTGTTCTAGGTTTGAAAGTAATCAAAGATATTGATTTTCCCCTTGGAAGTTCATGGTCTTTAAAACCAAGCTTCTCTCTTTTTTTCACTCCACTACCGATTAAGGGTGTCTATGGAGGTAAAATCAATTTACCTATTAGTTATAACATTTCAAAACGGTTAAGTATTTATACTGGACTAGGGTATGTCAGAGGGCAAATTTTCGGTCAAAAGAAGATCTCAGGAAAGGTAGATCCAAATGTCCCTATCGGTGGCGCCAGTGCATTGATAGGGGTTCAACTAGATTTAGACTGATGGAAACGGTTATCGTCAGCTATTAAGCTTTTAAGTCAGGGCTTTTAAAGATTAGTCTATTTAAATCCGAATAGATAAGTATGAGTT
Source organism: Bacteriovoracaceae bacterium (assembly GCA_947442115.1). Lineage (GTDB taxonomy): Bacteria > Bdellovibrionota > Bacteriovoracia > Bacteriovoracales > Bacteriovoracaceae > Peredibacter. The sequence continues at coordinate 6,911 of CANEVK010000071.1, forward strand.
TTATGGATAAGGTGCTGATATTTGCACTTTTTTTACTCGTTTCTTGTGTCATGGAAGTAAAAGACCCTCCGGGCCTTAGAGAAGGGGCCGTGTCTACTTCTTTGCCTGCTCCAACAATCCTATCTTTGAATGGTATTAACTCTGTAGCTAGTGAGCAGACTCCCTCTGTTTTGATAGAAGGTGTTCAGGATGGATTTACAGTAAAACTTTATTCTGATCAGTGCATAACAGAGGTCGCAAGTGGAGTCTCCACTACAACTTCAATGACTTTAACTTCAACTCAATTAACTGATGGTAATTATACTTTCTATGCGAAATCTTTTGATGCCGATGGATTATCTAGTGCATGTTCATCAGCAAACGTAACTTATACACTAGATACTTTGGATCCTGTTCTAACAAGTGCAAGTATCACCAATTCTTCTCCTACGAGCACTAGAACATATAGCTTAACTTATTCTTCTGTTACCGGAAGTTATGCACATTATTGCATCCAAGAGAACTCAACCGTTTTAGAAAATTGTAATTGGATTACGGGTGCATTGCCAGCGACTTTTATGACATCAGATTCTCAAAACTCTAAGGTCTTATCAATTTGGCTTCGTGATGAAGCAGGTAATATGAGTTCAAGAGTTGATACAAATTCAGTTTTGCTTGACTCTATTTCTTCATTGGCACCAAATGCTCTCGCATTGCTGGTTCCGAATAGTTCTCCTTACAATGATCCAACCCCGTCCTTGACAGTGAGTGGAGTTGTTTTCGGGGACACAGTCAGTTTATATTCCGGATCATCTTGTTCAATTCTCAGTCTTGTTGCTTCGGGAGTTGCGGCCGGAGTTACGGTGGACCTAACAACATCAAGTTTAAGTGATGGTGATTACACTTTTTATGCTAATTCAATTGATCCAGCTGGAAATGCCAGTGGATGCTCGAGTACTAGTGTTAATTATACTCTAGATACTGTTGCGCCTGGACTCTCTTCGGTGACGGTATCGAATCCTAATCCGACAACGAGTAACAGTTATAATTTATCTTTTGGAGCGGCTACTGGAAGTTTTGCTAGCTACTGTATTCTAGAGAACTCCACATCTTTGGGAAGTTGTTCATGGACCTCAGGAGTGTTGCCAGCAAGTTTGACGGTATCATCAACAAACAACGCTAAGGTTCTCTCAGTTTGGTTAAAAGACGCTGCCTCAAATGTTAGTGCTAGAGTGGATTCTAATTCAATCACTCTGGATACAACGGCGCCATCAATCGCAATCACTTCTCCAGCTAATTCAAGCTATATCAATGCCGCAACTGATTCATCGACCTTCACGGTCTCTGGAACATGTTCTGAAAATGGTCGCTCTGTGATATTGAAAATCGATGGAACAGCTGTAGCAACATTAGGTGGCGTTTGCGATGGAGCGAATTTCACTTCAACTATTAATTCGACTGCTCTTGCTGCTGGGGCCATGAGTTTTACGGCCGTCATATCTGATGCTGCGGGAAATACGACAACTTCTTCTGCGGTGGGAGTGATTCGTGATGTAACCGCTCCAACCTTAAGTGGTCTTAGCGATGATACTACTCCTAGAAAAATGAAAACCTGGGCCTGGAGTTGTTCTGAAACTTGTACCTATCAATATGTCATTGATACAGTATCGAATACCACTCCAAGTAGTGCATTTGGATTGACTTCCACTGACTCACAGTCATCTGGGAGTGCCATTTATTATATTCATGCACGAGCGAAAGATGCCGCGGGCAATTTAAGTATTGTGACCCACGCATCTGCCCTCTTAGACAATACTGCGCCAACAGCTCCTACTGGAGTGAGTGACGGAAATTATTTAGCTTCACTCGCCGCATCTCCTAATATTACATGGACTGCCTCCAGTGACGCCAACGGTGTAGATCACTACGAAGTGGCCATCGGAACCTCAATCGGAAATTCTGATACGAAGTCTTGGGCAACTGCCTCCTCAGGAAACTCATTTGGCAGTCTCTCACTCTCGAGTGAAACAACTTATTATGCAAGTATTCGCGCTGTAGATGAGGCGGGAAATATTTCAACCGTGGCCCAAGGCAATGGCTGGATTGCAGACACGACTCTTCCGGGGGCTCCAAGTTCAGTAACCCTTGGTTCTGTTCCTAGTAGCTTAACCACAACCCCAACAATTTCTTGGACAGCTCCAACTGATGCTAGTGGCATTGGTTCTTATGAAGTGAAACTGTTTAAAGCTTCTGATCACTCAATGGTTAAAGATTGGACAGCAATTGCTTCGGGAGATCAACTTACATCTGTCTCACTCATTGTTTCCACAAATTATTATGTCAAAGTCCGGGCCACGGACAATGCCGGTAACGTGGGAACTTCCTACGGACAAAGTTCAAGCTGGACTTCACTTCCTCCTCCTTGTACCGCCGCCAATCAGGTTTTTACTTTCACGAATGGAAATCAAAATGTAATCGTTCCTGCTAACTGTACGGCTGCCACTATTAAGGCATGGGGCGCAGGTGGCGGTGGGGCCGGAGTCGCCCAGGGTGGAGGCGGAGGATTTTCTCAATCCACCATAGGTGTACTTGCTGGTGAAACACTCATAGTACAAGTCGCTGGTGGTGGAACTAAATATATTGGAGATCAAGGTGCGGGCGGAGGCGGTGGAGCTTCAATTGTTAAAAGATCATCGATACCGTTAATTATTGCGGCCGGCGGCGGCGGAGCGGGTGCCTCGTATTCAGGAGTTGGCGGTGGTGCAGGTGCTCCTGGTGGTGGTTTAACAGGCCTTACAGGTTCAGCAAGCACATGTACTGGTGGTCTGGGTGGTACTCAATCTGCCACTGGTGCGATTGGTTCCCTAAGTGGAGCGTGTGTCGCAGCTGTTGGTAGTACAGGGGCCAGCTTTTATACTGAGACCGAGTACTGTGATGAGGGATGTTGGTATGAGTATGTGTTTGACTTTGAAGGAAGTGCCGGGGGATGGCCGAATGGAGGTTGGAGTGGAAGGGGATTTTATTTGACCTCTTCTGCCGGCGGCGGTGGTGGTGGTGGGTATTTTAATGGGGCCGGAGGAAACGGAAATAATAGTAGTCAGGTTGGTGCCGGGGGAGGCGGAGGTGGTTCTTCGTATTCATCTGGAATTTCCCAAATTACAACTGCTGGCTCAGGGGCCATTGCGGGCAACACTGGTGATGTGGATTATGCTTCGAATGCTGGGGCAGGTGGAGCTGCAGGCACAAATGGAAATCCTGGAAGAGTAGTCATCATGTGGTCGCAGACGAACGTTCCCTTTGTTGATGCTCCTACGCCAATCACATTGAGCACGACTATCACCAATACGAATCAGACCCCAGTGATTACATGGTCAGCAATTACCGGGGCCGGTGGAATTAATCACTATGAAGCGCAAATTTATAAAGCCGCAGATAACAGCATTGTTATGTCTTGGACAACTCTGGTCTCAGGTGGCAAGTTTACAGGATTGTATCTAGAGCCAAATTCTTCTTACTA
>CANEVK010000072.1 GCA_947442115.1 Bacteriovoracaceae bacterium
TCGTGAATGATTTTAGGCCCCAGACTTTTAATTGCCAATTAAAAAGCTCCTGTCTATGCTTTGTGGCATGGATAAAATTATTTGCTTAGGTAAGAACTATCAAGATCATATTGCAGAAATGAAGGAAGCAGCCCCTGAAAAGCCGGTGCTCTTTCTAAAGCCTCCAAGCGTTTTTAAAGAAATTAAAAATGACACAACCATTTCTCTTCCCTGGCACCGTGGCGTTATTCATCATGAATGTGAAGTGGTGTTTAAACTTTATAAAAAAAATATCATTGGTCTAGGCCTTGGACTTGATCTGACCTTGAGAGAAACTCAAAAAGAATTAAAGACCAAGGGACATCCTTGGGAAATAGCCAAAGTTTTTAAAAACTCTGCTCTTTGCAGTCCCATCTATGGAGTCAGAGATTTTGGAAACTGGGAAGAAATGCCTTTTACACTCAAAGTGAATGGAGAAACTCGCCAAGAATCTAAACTAGCTCAAGCGATTCTTAGGCCAAATGAGATGATCCATTATATTGATCAATACTTTCCTCTTTGCGATGGTGATCTTATTTTTACGGGAACACCGGCCGGAGTTGGCCCTCTAAAACCAAATGATTTAATCGAACTGAGTTTTGGCCCTATTCAATCCAGATTTCAACTCGCGGCCAATCATGAATAAAAACCATCTCTCTCATGATATTTTGAATCTTTTAGCACGGCTGAGAATCATGCATGATGTTTTAAAAGAAAAAAAATATGATCAGATACCTAAAGAAGAAGTGATGGAAGATCTTGAACAAAGCCTTAAGCAGCTAGAGGAGAAATTTAAAGAACTGGCTAGTACTGATCAATGAAATCTTTTGGCACATTAAACTTGAAGATAGGCGTATCTATTTTAAAACTCTGACCATACCTATTAATCATATTAAAATGTCCCCACATTTCCCCAGTCATTGTAGGTAGTGGGCAAAAGCTTGAGTATTCAAAACACTGACCTGCTTCAAAAAACGGCTGATTTCCAACCACTCCTGGCCCCTCGACGATCTTAATCTCTCCTCGAGCATCTTTAATATTCCATTTGCGAGAGAGTAATTGCGCCGAAACTTCCCCAATATTGGTGATGAGGATGGTGTAACGAAAAAGATATTGAAAATTAATGGGATTTGATTGATCAAAATCAAACTCTGTTTTGACTTCAATTTTAAAATCATGGCTTTGAGATATAAATGTATCGCTCATCACTCACCCTTTGAGGCTGGTATAAAATCCAGTGCAATCGAATTAATGCAGTATCTTTTCCCAGTTGGCCTAGGACCGTCATTAAAGACATGACCAAGATGAGACTCACAATTGGCGCAAAGGACTTCTACTCGATGCATGCCATAACTAAAATCTTCTTTAAGTTTAACTGCTTGAGATTCCATCACATCATAAAAACTAGGCCAGCCAGTTCCGGATTCAAATTTTGTTCCTGATTTAAAAAGGGCTTTTTGGCAGGCGACACAAATATAGGTCCCCTCTTCTTTGTGAAGGTAATACTTACCTGAGTAGGGGCTTTCCGTGCCTCCCAGTCGACAAACGTTAAATTGCTCTGGAGTTAATTTATTTTTCCAATCCTCATGACTCATAGGCCAGATTATAGTATGAAGGCAGTGAACAAAGGAAGAGGTTTGAATTCATTTGAAGTGTACGGTCTAGCAATTGGCGCAAATTTGGCCTATTCCTCGGCGAGTCTTATTTACTCTATTTATGCCAAACGCTTTTCCTCGGTTTGGATCAATCAAATTAAAGTTTTTACGGCCTTTGTTGCCTTCGTTTTGGCCATGGTTGTCACGCAACAATTTGCGCCGGTAAGTTCGACTTCCATCCTCCTACTACTTCTCAGTGGACTTGTGGGTCTTTGTCTGGGAGATATTTTTATCTTTAAGGCCTTTACCACCTTAGGCGCCGGTCGCTCCCTCGTGATTTATAGTTTTCAACCCCTCCTGCTTGGAATCTATGGCTACTTTTTTCTCTCGCAACTTTTTAATTATCAACACCTCACCGCTTTTCTCTGCATGCTTGTGTGTGTTTTTATTTTCATGCTGGAAAGAAGCCGGGCGGTTGGACACTGGGATTTAAAAAGTTTTCTTTGGGCCTTCAGTGGTATTTGTCTGGATGGACTGGGTATTATTTTAACTCGAACGGCCTATGAAAATGATCCTCAGCTACAAACGTTTCAAGTCAATGTCATTCGCTGTTTGGGGGCCCTGATAGGATTTCTTCTTTTGAGTCCAAAAAGTTTTCAGCGGCTTTATCAGGATTTGACTCAAATCGCCCTCAAGGAAAAGACACTCATTTTATCTGCTAGCTTTGTGGGCTGTTTTCTCTCTCTCACGATGTATTTAGCGGCGCTCAAGTATGCTCATGTGGGGATGCTCACTTCAATTGCGATCACAGGGCCTGTCTGGGTTTCTCTGCTTGAGTGTTTCTACTTTAAGAAAATGCCAGGAAAATATCTCTTAGGAGCTTTTAGCTTTTTTATCATCGGTTTTTACTTGATGATTACTGCTTAGTTCCCTTCGCATTTGGAACTTTTTTATTTTTTAATGAAGAAGTTTCTGAGCACTTAAGCTGATTTTTTTTATATCCATAAATACTAATTTTAAACCCCTGAAAGGGTTTAAATTTTGCTTGATAAAAATTCACATATTTTTGCTCATTCAAAAGCATCTCAGCATTAGGAATAAGGGCTTCTTGCTGAAATAATTCTTTGTTCTCTACAAAAAGAGATTTGATTTTCTCCTCATATCCTGGTGTCATTTTTGTCACAAAGCGAGTGTTAAGATCCATTCTCTCAAAGCCTGGGCCAGCAAGGGAAGATTGGGTTTGGATTGTTGCCTCTGAAAGTTCAGATCGTGATTTTTTTAATTCTTGAAGTGCTTTCTCGACGAAAACAGACCTCTCTTGGGCCAGGATAAAATTTTTCTCATCACTTCTTGGATCAAGTAGAGTCTTGCTCATAAAAAATGGGGCCCTTGATGAAAAAGAATGAACTGAAATTTCTGTAATTAAGAGGTCTTGATTTGAAATAATAAAATTTTGTATTTTCGATTTCACCGGATCAATCTCATCGGCCCCCACGGTTGTTCGCCCCTTATCAAAATGAGTGGGAACAAATTCTGCATAGAGTTCTTGCTTTTGCTCTTGGCAATCAGTCACGGCCATTACCGAAAATGAGGGGATTAAAATCAGCATCATATAAATAAAAATTCTCATAAGCGACTAACCTATCGGCAGAGCATTAATAAAAACTGAAGTATTTTAGATGGTTATCACCTAAATAATTATTAACTAGCTAATATTACTGGTTTTTGACTTGACTTTCTGTGTAAATAAATATTACTCTAGTGTATTCAACATTGAGAAGGAAAGTCTTGTGACAAAAATTGAAAAGTTACTCAAAGAGCGCGTACTCATTTTAGATGGGGCGATGGGCACCATGATTCAAAAATATAAGCTCCAAGAAGATGATTATCGTGGAGAGCGCTTTAAAAATTGGCAAGGCTCCCTCAAAGGGAATAATGACCTTCTCGTTCTTTCAAATCCAAAAATTATTGAAGAGATTCATAACAAGTATCTTGAAGCCGGCGCTGATATTATCGAAACGAATACTTTTAGCTGCACTCGAATTTCAATGGCCGACTATCACATGGAAGAGCTTGTACCTGAACTCAATCTAGAAGCCGCTAAACTGGCCCGCCAGTGTGCTGATACTTTCACTCAAAAAAATCCACAAAAGCCTCGCTTTGTGGCCGGCTCCATTGGGCCTACGACGAAAACGGCTTCACTTTCTCCCGATGTGAACAATCCAGGTTTTCGAGCAGTTGATTTTAATGAACTGGTTAAAAATTATTATCAGCAGACAAAATATCTCGTAGAAGGTGGAGTTGATATCCTTCTGGTAGAGACTGTTTTTGATACACTTAATTGTAAAGCAGCTCTGTTTGCGATTGCTGATTATTTTGAAAAAGAAAATAAAGAGCCTTTGCCTGTCATGGTTTCAGGAACCATTACTGATGCTTCAGGTAGAACCCTCTCTGGGCAAACCATTGAAGCCTTTTTATATTCAGTCTCTCACTACCCGCTTCTGTCTATTGGTATTAACTGTGCACTCGGTGCTGAACTTATGCGACCTTATATTGAGATTCTTTCTAAGGAATCTCCTTTTCATATTTCGGTTTATCCTAATGCAGGACTACCGAACGAGTTTGGCCAGTATGATGAAACTCCGGCCCACATGTCAGGAACCCTTAATGAATTTTTAAAAAATAAATGGGTCAATATTGTTGGTGGTTGTTGTGGAACAACTAACGAACACATTGCCGCCATCGCCCAGATGTCTCAGGGACACAATCCAAGACCACTCCCGCAACTTGATAAAATTCCTCGTCTCTCAGGATTAGAACCCCTTAAAATTTTTCCCGGCTCAAACTTTATTAATATCGGCGAAAGAACAAACCTGACTGGATCTTTGGCCTTTAAAAAACTCATCATCGAGAAAAATTTTGAAGAGGCCCTCAAAGTAGCGAGAGACCAAGTTGAAAATGGCGCCCAAATTATTGATATCAACATGGATGAAGGAATGATTAATTCCGAAGAAACCATGGTGCAATTTCTGAACCTCATTGCCTCTGAGCCCGATATTTCTCGGGTTCCAGTGATGATCGATTCTTCGAAGTGGAGTGTAATTGAAGAAGGTCTTAAGCGTGTCCAGGGTAAGGCGATCGTGAATTCTATCTCTCTTAAAGAAGGAGAGGAAAAATTTATTGAACAGGCCAAGCTGGTGAGAAAATATGGCGCCGCTTTAGTGGTGATGGCCTTTGATGAAAAAGGCCAGGCCGATTCTTATGAGCGCCGAATAGAGATTTGTGAGCGTGCCTACAAGATCCTAACTGAAAAAGTTAAATTTAAAGCTGAAGATATTATTTTTGATCCAAACATTCTCACGATTGCGACGGGTATGGATGAGCATAATAACTATGCTAAAGATTTTATCGAAGCGACTAAATGGATTAAGGCCAACCTTCCGTTTGTCAAAGTCAGTGGTGGAGTCTCAAATCTTTCATTTTCTTTTAGAGGAAATAATACCGTTCGCGAGGCCATGCACTCGGCCTTCCTTTATCATGCTATTAAGGCCGGACTCGATATGGGGATCGTGAATGCTGGTGCTCTACCAGTCTACACTGATATCCCCAAAGACTTACTAGAACTCGTGGAAGACGTTATTTTCAATAGAAGAAGTGATGCCACAGAAAAATTAATTGAAGTGGCTTCGAAATTAAAAGGTCAGGGCAAAGCGGAGAAGAAAGATGAAGAGTGGAGAACTCTTCCCGTTGAAAAACGCCTTGAGCATGCCCTGATAAAAGGTATTGTTGATTTTATTGAGCAAGACACAGAGGAAGTTCGTCATAAAGTTTCTCGACCATTAGAAGTGATTGAAGGTCCACTCATGGCCGGTATGACTGTGGTAGGTGATCTTTTTGGAGAAGGAAAAATGTTTCTTCCTCAAGTTGTGAAGTCCGCTCGAGTTATGAAAAAAGCAGTGGCCTATCTTCAGCCCTACATTGAAGCGCAGAAGGCCAATCAAGCCGCCAAAAATAATGGAAAAATTCTTCTCGCCACCGTGAAAGGAGATGTTCACGACATTGGAAAAAATATTGTGGGCGTGGTCTTGGGCTGCAATAACTATGAAGTCATCGACATCGGTGTGATGGTTCCTTGTGAAAAAATTCTTCAAGAAGCTCAAAAGCATCAAGTGGACATGATTGGTCTTTCTGGTCTTATCACGCCATCTTTGGATGAAATGGTTCATGTGGCCAAAGAAATGGAGCGACTCAACTTCAAAGTTCCTCTGCTTATTGGGGGAGCAACCACTTCTAGAGTTCACACTGCAGTGAAAATTGATCCTCACTATCATGGATCTGTTCTTCATGTGGCCGATGCCTCACGGGCCGTTCCAGCTGTTGAAAAACTTCTCAATCCAAACTCAAAATCGAAGGCCCATGAAGATCAAAAAGTTGAATATGAAAAAATGCGCGTCCATCATGAAGCTTCTCAAAAACAAGAAAAGTTTTTAACTTTAGAAGAAGCAAGAAAAAATAAAGTTCAAGTGGATTGGAGTCAGGCGAGTTTTGTGAAACCTATCAAGCTAGGTGTAACTGTGCTCGATGATTATCCACTGAGTGATCTTGTGCCTTATATTGACTGGACACCATTTTTTATGACGTGGCGTTTGCGTGGAAGTTATCCAGCGATCTTCGAAGATCTCACGTATGGAATCGAAGCTAAAAAACTCTTTCAAGATGCTCAGAATCTCCTTAAAGACATTGTAAAAAATAAATCCCTCAAGGCAAGAGCTGTCTTTGGTCTCTTTCCAGCGAATTCGCGTGGAGATGATATTGATCTTTATGCCGTTGAAGATAAAGTTCATGAGTGGACCTGTGAAAAACATGGAAAACATCAAAAAGTCCTTCAAGTAGGAAATGAATCTAAAATTCAGGCGACTCTCCATATGCTCAGAACTCAACGAATGATGGATGAAGCAAGCTCTCCAAATGCAAGTCTTGCAGATTTTGTGGCCCCTAAAGAAATTGGAAAAGTTGATTACATGGGTGCCTTCTGTGTGACGACAGGTATAGGTTTAGACGAGCTTTCAAAACAATTTGAGGCTGCACACGATGATTATAATCTGATTATGGTTAAGGCCCTTGCTGATCGCTTGGCCGAAGCATTTGCCGAAAGACTTCATCAAAAAGTACGTAAAGAGTACTGGGGATATGCCCCAACAGAAGAATTGCAAACCTCAGAACTTGTGAAAGAAACTTATCAAGGTATCCGCCCGGCCCCTGGTTATGCCGCCTGCCCGGATCACTTAGAAAAAATCACTTTATTTAAAATACTTGATGTAGAAAAAAGCATTGGTGTTCATTTAACGGAGTCTATGGCCATGACACCGGCATCCTCAGTCAGTGGCTGGTATTTTTCTCATCCAGAATCTCGTTATTTTAATGTCGGAAAGATTGGCAGAGATCAGCTTGAGGATTATGCTAAGAGAAAAGATAAATCAATTTCGGAAATGGAGAAGTGGCTCTCGGCCAACTTAATGTAATTATGGCAAAAGTTATTGAACATATTAAAAATGCAAAAAGCACTCTCTTTTCTTTAGAAATTCTACCTCCTAGTACCGGTGAGAGTATTCAGAAACTTTTTGATAATCTCTCTCCCTTAATGGAGTTTAAACCTAAATTCATCGATGTGACATATCATCGGGAAGAATATGTTTTTAAGAAAATGGCCAATGGCCTGCTTGAGCAAAGATCTATCCGCAAGCGCCCTGGAACAGTTTCTATTTGCGCAGCTCTTATGCATAAATTTGATGTCGACACTGTTCCCCATATTATTTGTGGTGGTTTTACAAAAGAAGAAACTGAATATGCCTTGATCGATCTTAATTTTCTAGGCATCGATAATGTGCTCGCCCTTCGGGGTGATTGCATTAAGGGTCAAAAATCATTTGAGGCTACTCCAGGTGGACATCGCTATGCAGATGAACTTGTGGGACAAATTAATCAAATGAATAAAGGAATTTATTTATCTGATGAGCTTCAAAATCCAACTCCAACTAAGTTCTGTATCGGCGTTGCTGGCTATCCTGAAAAACACTTTGAGGCCCCGAATCTCAAAACGGATTTAAAGTATTTAAAACAAAAAATTGAAAATGGTGCTGATTATATTGTGACTCAGATGTTTTTTGATAATAAGAAATTTTTTGAGTTTGTAGATCGTTGCCGGGCCGAAGGGATTAATGTTCCTATTATTCCAGGTCTAAAACCCATTACGGCCAAGTCACAAATGACAAATCTTCCAAGAAACTTTTATATCGATATGCCTGAAGATCTTATTGATGCTGTTGAGAGATGTCGCTCAGATGATGAAGTTAAAAATGTCGGTGTAGAATGGGCGATCCAACAGGCCAAGGAACTTGTAAATCACAAAGTTCCTTGTCTGCATTTTTATTCCATGGGTAAATCTACGGCGATTCAACAAATCGCCTCAAAACTCTTTTAGAGTTTCTTTGGGTAGAAGTTCATTGGTTGCTTCACTTCAACCGTTCCTCCACCCATAGGCTCAGGAAAGGTAATTCCTCTAAGGACTCCTACCACACATTTTTTTACTTCTGCTGGAAGGCCTGAGGCACTATCTACTCCGGCCCCAGAGACGTGGCCAGAAGCTCCAATGGTAAAATCTAATTTGATCATCCCTGAAAGCTCCGCCCCTGATCTTTCAAGTTCCTTTTGATAGCAATAGCGAAATTGAGGCAAGTGATCTAAGAGAATTCTTCGGATGACATCTGGATCCATCGATCCAAGGACCACTGTTTCAGATGGAATGCCGGCGGTATAAATGGCTTTTTTGGCCGACAATCCCTCAGCACCTTTTGAATCACCCAATACACCAGTGGTAGCACCAACAAGACTGCCTTGGTTCGTTTGAATCCCCGCCGTTTTAATATTTCCAGTTCCTGTGCTAACACCTGTCAGGGCGCCGGAAATTTCACCACCAGCACCACTAGCAGACTTCGTTTGAATACCAGTTAATGATCCACCTTTGGCCACAACTGAAGATACAGACGAAGAAAAATCCGCAGCTTTATAAACTTCAACAGTTCCCAGAGTTTTCATATTGTTATTAGAAAAAGCCGCAGGACTTTGAGTAGTGGTTAACTTAGTCGTCTGAGATTTAGCTGGAGCTGGAGCGGCCATTTGGTTTGTGGGTTTTACCACCGGCTCTGTTCCTTGCTTCACGACTTTTTTCTCAGTCGCTGTTTTTTTACCTGGATCAGGTTTTTTACTTTGATCCTTAGTTTCTACCACATCTGGTTTTTTGACTTCAGGTTGTTTTTCCGGTGTCGCCTCTTTTTTTACCGCAGGCTTTTCAGGTGCTTTTTGTGCAACTTTTGGCGCATTTTCAGTTTTCTCAACTGCTTTATTTTTATTCACAAAAAGCTCTTGCTTATAAAGGATCGTCGCTAGGCGCTCTGGCGCCAACTCTTCGTCCTTTTTATCTTCAGGAACATCATAAACACTGATACCCGCCGAAAAAAGACCTGCAAAAAAGAGAAAGAGAAAGAGATATTTTCTGAAATCAGGATCACGTTTTAAAATAGGTGCACTTAAAACTATTGGTGGAGCTTGCACATTTCGAACAAAGATTTGCAAATCATCTTTTTCCAAACGTACGAGATCCTGTCCTCTAAGGTCAACAGTCGCCCCTTGATGGCCGGTATCTTTCTTTTTATCACTTAGATGAAACACACCAAAGCCAGGCAAAGTATGAACGATAGTCGTACTTCCATTTAGATCCAGAAAAGGAAACTTTTCAGTTTTACCGAGATATGGAAATTCCACCTCATCTCTGCTCTTTAAAAGACCAGTAATAAAATAAGTTCCCTTTCCTTCTGGAAGATAGTCCACACTGAACACTTTATCCTTAAAAAGGATGATGACTTCAACAGCTTGTTTAGCAGATTCATATTTAAAGATAGGATAGAGGTCTTGCTGGTCTTCAAAAATATATTCACTAAATTCGGCTTTAGGGTCAGACGCCAGTGGATAAACGATAGAGGGAACATTTAAAGCAGCCGCAGGAGCTGTTTTAGGTAATGTTTTTGGCGCAGGGATTTCTGCAGGCATTGGTGGCAACTTAACAGAAGCACTGCCGGCCTCGGGCTCAAGAGTGTCTAGTACAGGAGGTAGACTGTTAATCACATCATACCGAGCGAAAATAAATTCAACATCGGCCAATCGGAAGTGATCACCAAGTCGAATCTCTTTTACGAGAACTTTATCATCGTTAACATATGTGCCATTAGTTGAATTCATGTCATAAATAACTGCACGATCATCAAAGATTTCAAGTACGGCATGGACGGCAGAAACAGCATCGTTATTGATCACAAGATCGCTGCTTTCTGTGCGGCCTAAAAGATAGCGTCCCTTGGGAAAGACTCCACTTTTTATTTTCGCCCCATCCGTAGTGGATTTGAGCTCATACATTTTAATTTGAGGACCTTTTTGAATTTCCATATTAACCTCTAACGAATGCCATCAATGGCCTTCTTCATTTCCCGATTAAAATTTTCTCTTTCTGGTAATTTATTTCTAAATTCATTTCTTAGCCTTGGAGAAATGGAAAGATCTCCCGGTGACCCGGCCTCTCCCTCAACCCCAATTTCATCGAAATCGAATTTTTCATATTTCTTGTATTCATAACGAATATTTTTTTTATCCTCAGCAAAAGCTGAAGACATAAGAACAAAAAGAATTAAAAAAGCTTTCATAGCTTCA
>CANEVK010000073.1 GCA_947442115.1 Bacteriovoracaceae bacterium
ACCAATACTTTGTAATTGAGAAAGTGCAACATTCTTTTCTGCCATTAATTCTCGAATTTCTCCGAGGCCAACGGTCTTCTTAAATTTCACCTGGATTTCTACTCCTCCGCGAAAATCAACACCGTAGTTTAACCCCTTGGTAAAAAAGAGAACGACAGTTCCAACAACAAGTAAGAGCGAAAGCAAACCTGCGACTTTAAATTTTCCAACATAATCAATATTTTTCATAAAAATTGTTCCTTAATTAAATACTCAAACTCTTTTTTGCACCTTTACCAACATAAAGTTCAAAAAGAATGTGGCTGACAAAATAAGAAGTATAAACGGTTGTCGCAATACCAATAAGAAGTGTCACAGCAAATCCTCTTACAGGACCTGTACCAAAATTGAGCAAACATAGACCAGCAAGTGCAGTTGTAATGTTTGCATCTGCTATCGCCCAGAAAGCTTTTTCAAAGCCAATTCTGACAGCTTCTTGTGGGGAAATTCCCATTCTAATTTCTTCACGAATCCTTTCATAAATCAAAATATTACCATCTACGGCCATCCCTACAGTTAAAGCAATACCTGCAATCCCTGGAAGGGATAAAGTTGCTCCAATCCCGATCAGGAATGAAAGCGTAAAAAGAACGTTGAGGACGATTGTGACAGTCGCAATGAGTCCTGAGAGCTTGTAGTAGAAACACATAAAAGCAAGAACGAGAAAAGAACCAATTAGTGCTGCGGCCTGTGCCTTTTCAATAGCATCCGCTCCCAGAGAAGGGCCAACCACTCTTTGCTCTTCAAATATAAGTTCAACTGGAAGTGCTCCGGCCCTTAAGACGAGGGCAAGATCTCTTGCTTCTTGCATAACAGTATTATAATCACCAGCTCCAAGGGTAATTTGGGCTGATCCACCAGCAATTCGAGACTGAACAACAGGTGCCGAATACACATTTCCATCAAGCACAATCGCCAGACGCTTACCAATATTGGCGCCAGTTATTTCTTCAAAGATCTTTGCTCCATTTGGCTTAAATTCTAGAGCAACGTATGGTCTGTTTTGCTCTTGATCCATACGAACAAATGCCTCTTGAAGTTCTTCACCTGTTAAAGAGGTCGAGTTTTGAACAAGATAGGGATCTAATTTCGTAATCTCATTAGTGACTTTATTCGCCTCTTTTGAAAAAGAGATCTCAAATCCTTTAGGCAGATCACTCGCGAGAGTTTCATTGACCTTTTGGACATACTCAGAAAATCTTGTGCCTTTGTTAAATTCAACTCCAGCTTTTTTAACTTTATCCATCCAATCACTTAAAGTGGCAGCAGGAATATCGTCATTCACAAACTTGAACTCTAGCTTGGCCGTTTTACCGATGAGTTCTTTCGCACGGTTGATGTCTTTTACACCAGGCAACTGAACTACAATTCGGTCTGTTCCCTGAGATACGATCTCAGGCTCAGTAACACCAAACTCATCAATACGGTTACGGATAACTTCAATGGATTTTGAAAGAGCTGTGTCTTCCACTTCTTTAATCAGTTCCCGTCCAAGACCATAAGTCAAAAGCCCCTTGTCATCACCAGTGAGGCGAAGAGTGTTGCCAAAGTACTTTGAAATAATTTCTTTGGCCTTAGAGGAATCCTCTGGGTTGACTAGAGCAATTGTATGCTTAGGATCTTTAACGTCAGCAATGATCAGATCTCCAGGCTTTGTTTCAATCTTTTCATCCTTTAAAAGGGCCTGAATGCGTCTCGTGCTTCCAAGAATTTCATCCCGGTAGACTTTATTAAAGTCAATTCCGAGCACCATATAAAGACCACCTTGAAGATCAAGTCCAAGATTGATCTTAGTCTTTACAGGAAAAGAACTCTTTTCGTTGAGATTGAAGAAAGTCGGAGTTACCGACATTAAAGCTGTAATCGTAAATGCAGCTAATAAACTAAAACGAATCCACCATCCCCTGGCCATTGTGATCTCCGTATCTTTAAAGGGTTTTCAATAACTTAATGTATCGAAAAATTCTAAACAATTTGGGGGGATAGAGCAATCAGAAGAAAGGGGCCATAGGCCCCTTTTATTTAAGAATGTGTATGATCTTTTTCAGGCGGTAGGACTTCAACCTTATTTGACGCTGGCTGTTGATTGGCTTCAGTCACCTGAGGGGTATCATGCGTCTCATGAGAATTGCTTTCAGGCTTATCTTGCAGCTGGTCAGAAAATCCTTTAGCAGCATTTTGAAACTCTCTAATCCCTTTACCAAGACCCTTGGCAAGCTCAGGTAATTTTTTTGGGCCTATAAAAATAAGCGCAATCAAAAAAATAACAACCAGTTCACCAAATCCTAAACCGAACATAAATTACTTCTTATCCGTAGCAAATAAGCTAGCAGCAGATCCACCAATATGTGTTTTAAGCACTTTCATTTTAGCGCCACCCTCAATCTCAATTGTAACTGCTTTTTCGGCGATGGCAGTGACTTTACCAAGAATGCCTGCTTTCGTGTAAACTTCGTCTCCGTGAGCGAGTTTGCTGATAAAACTTTGTTCCTCTTCCATACGTTTTTTCTGAGGACGAATCATGAGGAAATACATCACTAAAAAAATTAAGATGAATGGTATAAAAGACACAAATGGAGACTGTGACGGAGCAGCAGTTGCGGCCTGAGCATGTGCAGATGAAATTAAAATATTAAACATTATATATCCTTTGTTTATTCCCATCTATTGGAAGAGTAATCGTTATAAAATTTTAGATAAAAGACGTCAAACTCCCCTTTCACAATGGCCGCTCTCGCCTCCTTAACCATTTGAAGGTAAAAATGAATATTGTGATAGGTGATTAATTGACCTGCTAAATATTCACCGACATTAAACAAATGCCGTATATAGGCCCGAGAATAGCGACTACAAACCCTGCATTGGCAGTCTGGGTCTGGAGGGAGCTTGTCATCAAGAAAACGTGCCTTTTTAATATTAAGAGGCCCATGAGTTGTTAAAAATTGTCCGTTTCTGGCGTTTCTGGTGGGAAGCACACAGTCAAACATATCAAGACCAGATTTTATGCCGTTAAGGACATCCAAAGGCTTCCCCACACCCATAAGATAGCGAGGCTTGTCCTTAGGCATGGTAGGCACAAATTTTTCACAAAACTCAACCATCTCTTCATTCTTCTCGCCAACAGAGAGGCCGCCTAAGGCATAGCCATCAAAGCCTAGCTCTTTTAGACCTTCCATACTTTCTGTACGTAAATCAAAATGAAGGCCACCTTGAATGATACCAAAAAGATGCTGATGCTCTTTTAATTGAATCGATTTACAACGCTTGGCCCAGCGATGAGTGAGTTCCATGCTCGTTCTGAGAGTTTCTTTGGTGGCAGGTAACTTTGGACATTCATCAAACGCCATCACAATATCAGATCCCAAAGCACGCTGAATTTGCATTGATTTTTCTGGAGTAATGAGGTGACGAGACCCATCTATATGGGACTGAAAAGTCACACCTTCTTCAGTCAGTTTATTAATGTCGGAGAGGGAAAAAACTTGGTAACCACCAGAGTCAGTGAGGATGGGTCGACTCCAGCTCATAAATTCATGAAGGCCGCCAAGTTTTTCAATAAGTTCATGCCCAGGTTTTAAATAAAGATGATAGGTGTTACCAAGAATAATTTGAGCATTCAGAGATTCTAGGTCTTCCTGCCACAGAGTCTTAACCGATGCTCTGGTTCCAACGGGCATGAAGATAGGTGTCTCAATCACACCATGAGATGTAACAATTCTACCGGCACGAGCTTGTCCGGACTGGGCTTCTAGGTTAAAAAAAGTCATGAAACTGTTTATCTTAACTAAATGGAACTTTCAATAAAACATTGATAATCGGACACAACTTTATCTTTGCCTTTAATCTCCATATTCCTCACATTCCCAACACTATCAATTTTAAGCAAGGATCCATTTGAACCTATTAACTTTATTTTTGATCTTTGCAATTTTCGAGATGACTGATTCAGGAAAGTGAAATTTTCAATATTAGAATGATCATCTGCTATTGAGAATGAGGCCCCAGACGTTAAATCGGCAAGATTTGGAATCAGAAGGAACATTTGATCTGAGGTTCTAGAACCAAGAACTTCGTAGCACTGAAAATGATGGCCGGCGAAGCTTGAAAAAGATGTAAGCAAGGCCAACATTAAAAAGCATTTTTTCATGAGATTTCCCTCAAAAAATTAGGATGTTTTATCATTCTAAACCAAACATGTGAAAAAAGGCATATGTTGGAAAATTTTAGTCTTGGTGTTTAAAAATTAGACAGTAAAGCTCATATTTAGACCACCAATGTCACCGTAAGCATAGAGATTTTAGAAGGAAAACAAAGGAAATTCAAAGCTTAAGATGGCCTGTAAGTTGCAGCTTATGAAGTATGACGACAAGACTGTTAGTATCCATCCTACTCATTTCTTTGAGCCCTTATGCTCAATCAAAAGCATGTTTTTCAGATCACCTCCAGCAGTCCATAAACATAAACCAAAGAAATTCTAAAATTTATGCCAAACTTACAAACGGAGCGAGCCATAGTATCTTAAAAAAACTCATCACAGGGGAAAAAGCAAGCTTAAAAATCGCCGCATCGATTGATAAAAAAGCAGCCTCATACCATGAGAAAAATATAGATCTTTTTTGCCAAGAATTTGTAGATATGCATCCAAGCGAGATCAGCCGGATTAAAAATCATTCAATAAAAGAAGATCCTTTAAAATTAGAATATTTTTCATTTTTCCCCCAAATTAATAGGGCGATAAAATCACGAGATGAGAGGAAAATCCGACAGAAGACATTAGAGGCCCTAAAAGAATTAAACCAAAGCCCAAAATATCACTGTTTTGCTCGTCATATTATTGAGTCAATTTATCGCTTTGCATTTTATATGCCTATAAGGAAAAAACAAAGTTTAGAAAAAGGCATGAAAGACCCAACAAAGTTAATGATCAGAGTTATGAAATTGCAACTTTTAGCACTCCCCTTTGCTCATCACATAGATAAGCAAAGTGCCCCGATTCAAAAAAAGGGCGTCCCCATACTCTGTCAAGAACTCCCAAATCTTATAAATGATATCGATATGGAAGAATTAGCTGACCTAAAAAATGGAAATCATCATGGCAAAAATTAGTGTTTACCTTAATTCTCATTCCTCACAGGGCCTAGCTTCTTACAATGAGGAAGAATTAAAAAAATTCTTCTTTCGCCATGAGCTCCAAGTGAAAAGACCACATAGCTTGGATGAACTTCACTCAAGCCTTGAAAACGAAATGGATCAAGGAACTGAATACATCTTTGCCGCCGGTGGCGATGGAACGATGAATGCTGTGTCTCAAAGATTAATCAATAAAAATATTAAATTGATGATCCTCCCAGCAGGAACCGCCAATGACTTTGCCCAAGAACTTGGTGTCACCAATAACCTAAAAAAAATAACACAAATTTTTAACGCTCAAACGACAAAAAGAATTGATGCCATTCATGTAAATGGCAGAATCATGATGACGAATGGTGGAATCGGTATGGCCTGCGAGGTCGCCGCCACAGTTGATAGGATGAGAAAAACTAGTCCTTTGTTTAAGAAGATGATGAAAACAATTGGGAAAGAAACATATTCTCTAGTTTACGCTCAACAAATGCTTATGAAGGCGTATAAAAAAAGAAGAGTTTACTTGCACTCAAAAGATTCTCCTCTTTTAGATCCACGAATTGAAAGTCCCATGATTTTAGTCAATAATCAGGAATTTATTGGTGGAAAATTTCAAGTTGCACCAAAGACATTAAATGATGACGGGAAATTTAATGTGACCATCTTTTTACATCAAAACCGATTGGATTTTTTAAAATGTACCCTTATGATGATGCAGGGAAAATTTCCTAAGAATGATCCAAATCTCATTTCTTTTGAAACAGATGAATTAAATTTAATGAGTCTTGATCAAGAGCCGCTACGTTTTTTTGGAGATGGAGAAATTTTTGATGAAACGAAAGAGCTTAAACTAGGTATTTCTCAACAAGCGCTGGAAGTTTGTACTTATAAAGGAGAATCTCTTTTGTGTTCGGGGCACTCTTTGGATAAAATAGAAATGATTCAATGAATATACTGATTATTGGTGGAACTGGCTTTATTGGGCAAAGGCTTGTAAGAAAGCTGCATGCGAGCGGGGAAAACATTTTCCTTCTCGTTCGTCCTTCAAGCTTAGCAAAGGCAAAAAATCTTTTCTCAAATCTTGCAGGCATCAATTACTTGAGGGGAGACATTGATCAAACGGACCTCTTATCTGATGTTGGTCAAACAGAAAAAGTCACTCATCAAATTGAATGTGTGATCCATTTAGCTGCAACTTATAGACTAGATATTTCACCATCGGAAGCTTATTTAAAAAATGTCATTGGAACTCAAAATGTGCTCAAGTTTCTATCCCGACTTTCAAAATTACAGTATTTTCACTACTTCAGTACATATGCAGTCAATCAAGTGCTTGAGGGTTCTGTTTTAGAAGATCAGCTTATTTCAGGGAATTCCCATTTTTATGATGAATATGCTCGAAGTAAAAACCATGCTGAACATCTTGTCCGAAAATTAGCACCAAAAGAAATTAAAACCGTCATTCATCGCCCCGGTATCATTATTGGAGATTCAAGTACTGGTGAAAGAGATAAAAACGATGGCCCATATTATTTTTTTGATTTTATTGAAAAAACCAAAAAAATAATTCATTTAATGAAGAGAATTAAAATTCTTCCATTACCAGTCCAGAAAGAATCACTTATGCCAGTTTTGCCCGTTGATATTCTCATCAATTGGTGCTCGCAAATAATTTTGGAGCCACCACAACGACCTTTAAGCTGCTATCATTTGGTTCCTCACAATAAAATTCACACCAAGGAATTTCTTCAATTATCAATTGATCTTCTAAATTCTCCCTTGAAAATAATTTGCGTCCCCTTTGAGAGGGCATTCCCTGCAGTCTTTAAATTGCTAAATCTACCAAGCCAACTTGTTTTCTATATGAAGCAAACTGCCACTCTTGATCGGACTCAATTAAATAGAGATTATCCAAATTTAATTGAACCTCATTTTAAGAACTTTCTACCAAACATCATTGATGCTTTTTTAAGAAATAAAACATGAAAGAGATTATCAAAATTAATTTTGGAAGTTCTTCAGAGAATTTTGATGAAGTCATAGAAATGAATGGCCATCAAATTCATATTAGAAGTTTAGGCGTCAACTATAATGTCGATATCGCCCTAGACTTGATTAGACGCTATTCTGATGAATGTGATGCTTTTGCCCTATCTGGTTTTATACTTGATATAAAGCTTAAAAATGAAACATTCTCTCACCAAGTGGTAAAAAGAATCAAGGAAGCTGCTCAGGGTAAACCAGTTCTTGATGGAAACATGCTTAGAAAAACTGCTATCCCCTGGGCGCTCCGAAGATATCTTGAAGTTGATAAGCACTTTCTTTCAAATAAAACCATTGCCTTTTATACTGGTCTAGTTCAGTGGAGTTATCTTTCATTTTTTGAAGATCTTCAGTGTCCAATGGTATTTGGAGATCTCTATTTTTCAATGGGAATTCCTGCTTCCATTAAAGGGCTTGAAGGACTTGAAACTTTCCTAAAAATTAATTCTCCTTTCCTCACAAGACTTAAGATCGATAAAAAGGTCAGCCGAGATTTTAGTGCGAGTTATACTCAAAATAAAATCATGCAACCATTCTTTGACGCTGATATTTTTTTTATCACAGAATCTCAATTGAAATTTACTCAATTAAACGACCTTAAAGGTAAAACTGTTATTGTCGATCGCTTGGACAAAGAGAACGAAGATAAATTATTTAATGCCGGAGCAGATAAGATTCTTAATCTTTTCCCCCCTGATACACATCAACCCAGGCTTAGTTCTTCGGTGATAGAGGCAATTTTAACTGTCACTAGTGAGTCGATAGGTCTTACTGAAGAAGACATCCTTCATAATTTGCAAAAGACTCAGATTCGACCTCAATTGATCACCACTGGCCAACATCACCACCAAGATGATCGCTTTGCCTTTATTATCCATCCACTTGCAAAATCTCAAATCGCTCAGATACCTGGATTGGACTTTTTAAAGAAATCCCCTCTTTTAGATTTTGCCGAAACGATTGCTTCAAAAGTACCTGGCTACCACTATTGCAAGATTTCTGGAATCAAATCAGAATTCAGCGGTAAAGAAATTTCGGGAGACCTTTATCTTCTTCCTTCAACTCCTAAGATGCTACTCAACCGACCAACCGAAAAAGTTTATGAATCACTCACGACTATTTGTGAACTTGCCCATAAAAGAGGTGCCAAGCTGATTGGCCTTGGCGCTTACACGAAAATAGTTGGTGATGCCGGTGTCACTGTCAATAAGCGTTCACCGATTCCTGTTACAACAGGCAACTCCTTATCCTCGGCAGCAACACTCTGGGCGGCCAGTTATGGTGTTGATAAAATGGGTCTCGTTTCAAAGAATGGCACCTCTTATGATGGAACCTGCATGGTGATTGGGGCGACTGGGAGTATTGGGAAAATTTGCGCTAAAATTTTGGCCAAGCAGTGGAAAAAAATAATCGTGGTTGCACCAAGACCCTATAAAATTCTTGAGCTCGTTGAGGTGCTTAAACACTTTGCCCCTGAATCAGAAGTTGTTGGAACGACAAATCCTAATAAATATTCTTCACAGTGTGATCTGATTATTACTTCAACCTCTGCTCAAGGGGAACGAGTCTTAGATATAAATCTCGTGAAGCCAGGCTGTGTTATTTGCGATGTCAGTCGTCCCTTTGATATTTCACTGGATGATGCGGCCAAAAGACCAGATATTCTCATTATTGCAAGCGGTGAAGTGGATCTACCTGGAGACGTAAAAATTGAAAAGACCATAGGTCTTGAGGGTGAGACGGTTTATGCCTGTCTGGCCGAAACCGCCCTTCTCACTCTTGAAGGAATATTTGAAAGTTTTTCCATCTCTAGAGAGCTTGCCTATGAAAAAGTGGTCCAAATTGATCGCCTTTCTCGCAAACATGGCATACGTCTTTCTAATATCATGGGCCATACGGGCGTTATTACAGATTCAGAAATAGCAAGTTGTCGCAAACTTGCCCTCAAAAAAGTAGAGTCCTGAACCGATAAGCCGGCATGAAAATACACCATCTTAACTGCGGATCATTTTGTCCGCTTTCCCACCCTATTGTTAATCGAGCTATCCCAGAGCTTGATCGACTAAATCTCGTCTGTCACTGTTTACTCATAGAAAGTCCACAAGGACTTATCCTAGTCGATACAGGATTAGGTCTTGAGGATATTAGGAATCAGGAAAGGCTTATTTCCAATTTTATTTTTAATAAAATTGCCAAACCCAAATTAGACCTAGAAGAAACTGCTTTTATGCAAATATTACGGCTTGGATTTAATCCGAAGGATGTGAGACACATTATCGTTTCTCATTTTGATGCTGATCATATTGGTGGAATAAATGATTTCCCTGAAGCAACAGTCCATGTGCTCAAAGAGGAATGGGAAGCTGCCCTTCATCCAAAAGATGCCCGAGAAAAAGCCAGATACAAAGGCCTAAGATGGAAAAACAATAATAAGATTAAAACCTATGAAACGATTGGGGATGATTGGAATGGATTTTGCAAAGTACAAAATCTTGAAGACATTGATCCTTCCATTTATTTTATAGCTCTGCCAGGTCATACACGAGGCCATGCTGGAGTCTATATTGAGAATAAAAAAAATCTTTTTTTTACGGGGGATGCTTATCTTCTTGAAAGCCAAGTACTTTCTGAAAAATACCCCGTTCCACTAAAGCTATACGAAAAAATCACTCATGTTCATTTAGATCAAGCTTACGCGACACTCGCAAAATTAAGAGATGTTAAATCAAATAATCCCGAGCTCGATATGTTCTCATCTCATGACAGAGAACTTTTCATCAAGATGATGGACTTAAAATGAATTATCCTCCTGGCCCGAGCTCATTTTGGAAGATCATCAAACTTTTGATCAAAAGACAGGTCGATCCAATTGGTTTTTATGAATCCATGTTCAAAGAATATGGAAATTTAGTTTACATTAAAACAGGCAAGCATAATTTCCTTCTGCTCAATGATGCTGAAGCGATTGAACAAGTCCTACAGACAGAAGCCAAACTATATAAAAAATCTACTGCCTACGAAAGATTTCGCCTCATATTTGGCAATGGTTTACTCACTAGTGAAGGTGAAATATGGAAAAAACAAAGAAGGATGATGGCGGGTGCATTCACCGTAAAAAATATCGAA
>CANEVK010000074.1 GCA_947442115.1 Bacteriovoracaceae bacterium
AGGGCGAGCTTGATTTAGGTCTTGTGATAAATCCCGTTCGAGTTCCAGATTTAGTCATCAAGACAGTGGCCAAGGATGTGGTAAAAGTTTGGGGATCAAAAAGAGAACAGGTTATTGAGACTGTCATATGTGATCCAGAGCTTTTTCAAACTCAGAGTATTTTAAAAAAATGGAAAAAAAGTCCTGCGAGGGTCATCTCAACTTCCCATCTTGATCTGATTGCTCGAATGATTCATCAGGGAGTTGGAGTCGGTATCTTACCAGAGCGGGTGGTGGAGCTTACAGGATTAAAACTTTTCCCCCTCAATCATCTTCCATCATTTGAAGATGAATTGTGTATTGTTCATCGGCCAGAGTTTGGAAAATTAGAGTTTGAAAAAATGACTCTCACTATTCTAAAAGCGACTATTTAATGTCGATAAAGGGCAGAACCTCGCCTTGAGGTTTGAGACCCATAAGATATTCAATCGTAGGTTTAATTTGAGCGTGTGAGGTTTGTTGCTTCTCTCTCCCCACTTTTTTCACGCCTCTGCCGGTAGCGAAGAGAAAAACTTCCTTATTAGAGTTGTCATCATAGCCATGACTTGTCCAGCGAAGGGCCTCACCTCTAGAGTGATCCGTAGTGACAATTAAAGTGGTTTGTTCACCATAGGCACCCATCTTTTTCAAAGATGTGATCAGGCGATCAATGTAGTCATCATAAATTTTAAGAGAATTAATATAACCTGGATAATCATCGGCATGACCGAATTCATCAGAATCAACCAGAGAAATATAAAGGACTCGAGGACAGAATTTTTCTAGGTAGTTTATACCCATTTCAAAAGTATAATGATCTTTTCTAGACTCTTTCCATGATGGAAGATCACTCATGGCCTTCTCTTGTAAATCGAGAATCTCTTTTGGCAGAGAATCTTTCTTCACAATGTCTGGGTAGATAAAGAGTTGATGGTTTTGGGGATCTTTTGCAACGGAGAACTTCATTCCCTGCCAAGAAGCAAAGACAGCCAAATCTTTTTCTGGCAATTTCAGCACGGCCTGGAGGCGATCAAAGATAGTTTCTTCTTTGACTTGGCCACAATGATTGTTACGACAATCAGTTGCATGCCCAGTCATGATCGCTTGATAAGAAGGAAGACTGATCGCCACTTGGCTCGCAATCTTATGACCATTTTTATGTCCTAAGACAACACCATCTTGAGCATGCTCTTTCCAAAATTTTTGAAAGACAACTCCACGCTGAGAGCGCGCAATTTTTCGGCGATGAAAACTATCTGTGCCTTTAAAAAATTCCTGATTCCGAACACCATCGAGCGTGAGAAGTATGACGTTTGGACCTCTCGCCTCACAATTGGCATAAGCAGAAATATGAAAAGAAAATAATGCAAGAATGGCGACTAATTTCATTCAGGTTCACCTCAGAAAGTTTACTCTTTCTTTTCGGTGAAAATCCTTAATTATTGAAGAGAATCCCCATCAAAATCATTTTTCCGACTAAAATGTTTAGATTGAGATGTCTCACTATCTTCAATTTGTGCCAGAACTTCTTGCAGACTTTCTGGATATTTTTCAAAACTAATCCCTTCAAGATCGAGTTGAGCCATTTTTTTGAGCGCCTTTTTTAGTAAGGATTCAACTTCATCAAAATCTTTTTGATGCGGATGAAGTGGAGTGGACTGCTTGATCGCCTTTTCAACTCCTTGAACTTTTGCCAGTTTGATAAACTTTTTTATCTCTCGAACAGGCAGTTCTTTCAGGTGATCAATCGCCCGTGATTGCTCTTCTTTATTGAGTTTAACAATTTCATTGGTCTGACTTAAGGAAAGTTCTCCATTAAGACGAGCTTCCCTAACTTCTTCGCTCGAGAGCTCATCTCTTGAGATCGCCTCATGAATTTGCTTGGGAGAAAGGCCTGTTTTTTCTGAAACCATAGTTAAAAATTTTTCTGCCGGCAGGACTTCTTTGGTAATCTTCTCTTCACTTACTGGAACTGCTTCAGGAGTTGGATCGGGAAAAAGAGTTTGATAAATTTCTTTGGCCCTTCTGAGGTGTGTTTCAATTTCCATTTTAGTCAGGTCTTTGCGCACAAGATTCTCATCAATAGAAACGAGTTCTTTTTCTAGACTGTTTCCTTCAACTATCACAACTGGAGCTTCAGTTCGACCCAAGTTTAAAAGAGCTTGATAGCGACGGGCCCCTGCAAGGATCACATTATCTGAAGAGATCACGAGTGGAGCGATGAGGCCCAAAGTTTGGATCGATTTTTCAAGACTAGAAACATCTGTCCCAAGGCGAAGATAAGGATTAGTGACCTTGAGGTCATCAAGTTTTTTTATTTGCATGTAGGTCTCCAGATGGTGTGTAGAGCTACTTTGATTTGCTGGACTGTATTTGTCAGGGAAAACTTCGTCACAATTTCTAACATCCCATAAATTTCTTTTAGACACATGTTAAATCGGTAATTTATGCTCTCTTACTTAGCTTCAAACTCCCCATAAAATATCTTTATGCAAAATTTTATACTTTTATTTTTATTTATAATTTCCCCTTCCTTTGCTCAAGTCTGTGCTCCTGAGACCACTCTGAGTTGGATTCTTGAAGAGGCCGAAGTGAGTCACCCCCGATTATTACTTCAGCGTCTTTCTTTAGAAAAATTGAAAGCTTCAAAAATTGAAGCAGGTAAAAGAATCAATCCAGAACTTGAACACTTCTCTGTTTGGGGAAAAGAGTTTGCAGGTGTGCAATCCTATCAAAATGAATCACGTCTTTGGTTTACTTTTCAACTTGCTTCAAAAAGAAAGAAGAGTTTAGAGGCCTGGTCAAAAGAAACAGATATGGCCCAACAAGAAGAGCTGATGCTAAAGCAGGCCTTACTCAAAGATTTATGGCTGAATTTTTTTAGGATGCATCAGATCTATGGGGAATTGAAAGTCAAAAATGTCCTCATGGACAGGCTCCAAAAGATATTAGCGAAATACAAACAGCGAAAGTTTCTTACCCCAGATCAAACTCTTGAAGAAAGAATTTTTACCATGGTGGTTGATAATTTCTCCCTTTCTAAAGCTCAACTTGAAAGAGAGCGGATTGAGACGCTTGAGTTTTTTAGAGAGATCACAGGTTTTAAATGTCCTATCTCTAAAATTGATTTAGAAGAAAAGAAAATGAAGTGGCCGAAAGCTGATCAGTTAAAAAAATTAAATAGCTATGAGTCACTCAATGTGATCCTTGCTGGATATGAAGTAGAATTTTCAAAGGCTAAGTTTAACCTTGCTGAGGCCAAAAAAGTTCCTAACTTAAGACTAAGCCCAGTGGTTCAAAATTATATGAATGATGAAGTCTCTAATACCATGACAGGACTTGCATTTGTTATGCCTTTACCATTTTTCGATACCAATCAGAGTGAAAGAACTCAAAATCTTTTAGAATCAAAGTATGCTCAGAAAAGATTGGAGCTGACAAAAACCAAAGATGAATTATTTTTTGAATCAAAGATTCAAAAATATACAATCGCTTCTTCAGTCCTACAAAGGATTGATGTGATTGATGAAAGTGTGAGGAGATTCACTTCTCTTGGCGATGCTTTCCAGGAAGGGAAGTTGAGTATTAGTAATATTGTAGAATTTTGCCGTCAGCTGGATGAAATTGTTCACCGCTACCACTCTGGAGAGTCTGTGCTCATGACTGATCTCATGGACATTTTAGAGCAGCGTGGACGTCTTGATAGAAAAACCCTTGAAGATCTCATTTAAAAGGTCATTATGATTAAGTCCCTCATTCGTTTTTGTGTTTATAATCCAAGTCTCATTCTTGTCCTTGTTTTAATAAGTACAGCGATGGGAATTATAAGTTTTCTTAATCTTCCGATTGATGCCGTTCCAGATATCACCAATACACAAGTTCAAATCATCACAAGAGTTGATGGACTTGTTCCCCAAGAAATTGAAAGAAAAGTGACTTTTCCTATTGAGGCAGCCTTAAGTGGTATTTTAGGGGTGACTCAAAGCAGATCGATCACACGTTTTGGTATTTCGCACATCACTGTTGTCTTTGATGAAAAGATGGATATCTACCGAGCAAGACAACTTGTGACTGAAAGATTAACCACCATTATTCCTGACCTCCCACCTGGGGTGACACCAGAACTTGGGCCCATTACGACGGGGCTTGGAGAGATTTATCATTACCAAGTTGAAGCTAAAGAAAAAAAGACTGGTAAAGAAAGAACTCTTCAATTGATGGATATTCGAGCGATTCAAGACTGGTTTGTCCGTCCCCGTCTGCTTAAAGTTAAAGGTGTGACAGAGATCAATACCATTGGTGGCTATGAAAAGCAGTTTCATATCCAGCCAAATTTTAATTTAATGACAAAATATGCTGTCCACTTTGATGATCTTACAAAAACCGTAAGAGAAAATAATCTCAGTGTGGGTGGTGGTTATGTTGAGAGAAAAAATGATCAGTACCTGATTCAGGCCGATGGACTCCTTAAAACCATTGAGGATATTGAAAATCTTCCAATTAAATTAAACAAATCCCTTGAGATTATTAAAATTAAAGATGTTGCCAAGGTAACACTGGCCGAAGAATTGAGAAATGGAGCGGCCCTCGTGAACGGTGAGGAAGCCGTCCTTGGAACAGTGATGATGATGCTCGGGGAGAACTCACGAAAAGTGGCGACAAAGGTCGCCGAAGAAGTGGAAAAAATTTCGAAAAATTTACCTCAAGGCTACCATATCAAGCCCCTTTATGATCGCTCCGTCATGGTAGATGCCACCCTGCTTACGGTTGAAAAAAATCTTATCTTTGGTTGTGCCCTCGTGGTTCTATTTCTTTTCTTGCTCGTAGGAAATTTCCAGGCGGCCATGATTGTGGCCCTCGTTATCCCTGTGAGTCTTCTCATTACTTTCATCCTCATGAAGGCCAATAATATTTCAGGAAACCTCATGAGCTTGGGGTGTCTTGATTTTGGTATCATTATTGATTCGGCCGTCATTGTAGTCGATGCGACTATGCGAGCGATCATGAAAGCCTTTGAAAAAGGAAAGCAGGCGCTTACGAGAGAGCAAATTAAAGAAAATACAATTGAGGCAACGTCTCATGTCTTTAAAGAAGCTTTCTTTGGACAGCTCATTATTATTCTTGTTTTTATTCCAATTTTTGCTCTCTCTGGTGTTGAAGGTAAGATGTTTACTCCGATTGCAACGACATTTGTGTATGCTCTCGTCGCTGCACTTATTCTTTCACTGACATTTGTTCCTGCGCTTTGTGGCTTAATTCTTCCAGGAAGCTTTTCACTAAAAAAACCATGGCTAATGCAGAAAGCAGAAAATATTTTTGCCCCAGTTTTTGAATTGGTTCTTCAACATAAAGGGAAAGTGATTCCTTCTGCATTAGGGATTGTAGGACTTTCATTTTTCATCTTTACCCGCATGGGTGGAGAATTTATTCCTCAACTTGATGAGGGATCACTTGCTCTAGATATGATCCGTCCCGTAGATATTGCAACCTCTGAATCTATCCGCCAGCAGGCGAGGACTGAAAAGAAAATTCTTGAGTTCAAAGAAGTTTCTCATACGTTTTCAAGACTTGGTACATCTGCCATCCCATCAGACCCGAGTGGAATTAACCTCGGGGATACGTTTGTCATGCTTCATCCAAAAGAAGAGTGGGAGAAAGTAAATGGAAAAGTCCGAACGAAACCAGAGCTTGTCAGAGATATTGCTGAAGCTGTTAAAAAAGAAGTTCCCGAGCAAAACTTTTTATTAACCCAACCTATGCAAATGAGATTTAATGATCTTCTTGAGGGTACTCGGGCCGATGTTTCCATTAAAATTTTTGGCAGTGATATTGAAGTCCTCGAGGATCTTTCACGAAAAATTGCTGATGCTGTTAAAAAGGTACCTGGCACAGGTGAGATTCAGCTGCAGCTTAAAGATCGAGTTCCTCTTCTCAAAATCTCTTCAAATGTTGAAGGGATGCGAAAGTTAGGATTCGGCAACTCGACTATTCTTGAATCTGTTTCAAGGGCCTATCAAGGAGAGAAGCTGGGGACAATCTATGATGGCGTTCAGCGTTTCCCTATCGTCACAAGACTTGATCTCGAAAAGCGTGGAGATCTAGAGTATCTTAAAAATTTACCGGTCGGTTTTAGTGATGAGCTCCATGTTCCCTTTAAAGAAGTTGCTGATTTAAATTTTGAAAAAACATTTCATACTATTTTTAGAGAAAATGGCGAGAGAAGGACTGCTGTTCTTATTTCTCTTAAAGATCGAGATGTCCAAAGTTATGTTTTTGAGGCCATGAAGGTTTTAGATTCTAAAGTTAAAATTCCTTCCGGTTACACTGTGGAGTGGGGGGGGAATTTTAAAAATCTACAAAATGCCAAATCTTCTCTTGGTTTACTCGTTCCTGTGACTCTCGCTTTAATCTTTTTTATTATTTATATGGTTTTCAACCATGCTTGGCACGCGCTCATCATCTTCTCCTGCGTCCCTCTATCTCTTGTGGGAGGGATTATCCTGCTTTGGATTTTGGGAATGAATTTTTCTGTTTCTGCCGGAGTGGGATTTATCGCCCTCTTTGGAATTAGTGTTTTAAATGGAGTGATTCTTATTGGGCACTACCGAGAGTTAAAGCATGAAGGACTTTCTACTATCGATTCAGTTCGTCAGGGAACAAAAACACTGCTCAGACCGATTCTTATGACGGCCCTGGTAGATGCGTTTGGATTTTTACCTATGATGATGGCGACAGGTTTAGGAGCAGAAGTCCAAAAGCCTCTTGCGACCGTGGTAGTAGGGGGAATTATTTCAGCGACGGTTCTTGCGCTACTTGTTCTACCAATTCTTTATCTTATGTATGAAAATAAGGCCGTGAAGAAAGTTTAATCCGACCTCCGTAAAAGAGGTCGGGATTATACATTAAAGAGAGGAGATCAGAGCATCAACTGATTTCTTCGCATCTCCGTAGAGCATGCGAGTGTTGTCTTTATAAAAGAGTGGATTTTCAACTCCTGCATATCCAGCGGCCATTGAACGTTTCGATACGATCACATGCTTGGCCTTCCACACTTCAATCACCGGCATCCCATAAATGGGACTTCCTGCATCTTCCATCGCAGATGGGTTAACAATGTCATTGGCCCCAATCACCATCACCACATCTGTTTCAGGAAGTTCAGGATTCACTTCATCCATTTCATGAACGATATCATAAGAAATATTGGCCTCGGCGAGCAACACATTCATGTGCCCTGGTAAACGACCAGCGACAGGGTGAATAGCAAATGTGACTTCTTTACCTAGGGCCGTAAGTTTATTAACCATCTCATTAATTGAATACTGAGCTTTGGCCGTCGCCATTCCGTAACCAGGAACAATCACAATCTTTCTGGCCTCTTTGAGCAATTCACAAGTTTCCTCAGAAGTAATGGGCTTCACTTCGCCTGTGATGGCCACGGCCGTTGTGGAGCTTGCGACTTGGCCAATTCCACCAAAAATTACACTGAAAAAAGAGCGATTCATCGCCTTACACATAATATAAGAAAGGATGGCGCCGGAGCTACCTACGAGTGCACCCGTCACGATCAGAAGATCATTTGAAAGCATAAAACCAGCAGCAGCAGCCGCCCAGCCCGAGTAAGAATTGAGCATCGAAACGACCACCGGCATGTCAGCACCACCAATCGCCATCACTAGTAATACTCCTAGGATGGATGAAATCCCCGTCATGACTAAAAGGTACGTGACACCTTTTGAAGTGTCGTCGGCGCCTATAAATTTAATTAAGAAGAATCCTGTCAAAACGAGCATGGCGATATTCATCAAATGACGTCCAGGATACATCAGAGGAGAACTTTTAATTGTTCCTTGAAGTTTTCCCCACGCAATCACTGAGCCAGTAAAGGTCAGAGCACCAATAAAAATTCCGAGATAAACTTCAACCAGATGGATGGTGTGAGCAGCACCGGTCATGGCCTGAGTGGCTTCATCCAGATAGCTTCCATATCCCACAAGAACCGCTGCCAGTCCCACAAAGCTATGAAGGATGGCCACGAGTTGAGGCATAGAAGTCATTTCAACTTTTTGAGCGACAACAATACCAATCGCCGAAGCAACGAGCATCACGGCCAGAAGAATGCTGTGGCCTTGAGTTGATTCACCAAAGGCCGTTGCAAAAATCGCGAGGGCCATTCCAATAATACCGTAGAGGTTTCCACGTTTGGCCGATTCTTGATTGGAAAGACCTCCCAAACTAAGAATAAAGAGGATACTTGAAGCGATATAAGAAACAGATTGTAATCCTTGAGTCATCATAATTTTTTACCTTCTAAACATTTTTAACATTCTGTGAGTAATAAAAAAGCCGCCGGCAATATTAATAGTCGCCACTAAAACGGCGAGAATGGCGAGAATGGAAATAGGAGCTGTGAAATCAGATCGGATGTGAAGAATTCCTCCGATAATAATGATTCCAGAGATGGCATTTGTCACACTCATAAGTGGAGTATGTAGTGAATGGGAGACGTTCCACACGACTTGCCAGCCAATAAAGCATGACAACACAAAAACAGTGAAATGAGATAAGAATTCAGGAGGAGCAACTTGACCAATTAAAAAGAGGGCAAGTCCCAAAATCGCCAGAACAATAAAAGAGCTTCCTGATTTTTTCTCTACAACTTTTGGGGACTCTGATTTTGTTTCAGTCTTTTTGGCGGCAGGCGCAGCTGAAACACTAACTGGTTTTGGAGGCCAGTTAATTTTACCTTCAAAAACCACCATGGCTCTTCCCACGATGTCATCATTCATATCAATTTTAAATTTTTCGTTTTTACCCATGTCATCGAGGAGGTGACAGAGGTTGTTTCCATAGAGAAAGCTTGCCTGAGAGGGAAGTTGGTCCACTTTCCCAATAATAGTCACTCCCTGATATTGATAAATTTCTCCAGGTCGAGTGACTTCGCAGTTCCCACCAGTACTGGCCGCGAGATCCACAATCACCGAGCCAGGTTTCATGGATTCAACCATGTCTTTTAAAATAAGTTTGGGGGCCTGTTTACCAGGAATTTGGGCCGTGGTGATGATGATATCAACTTCTTTGGCCTGGGCACGAAAAAGCGCCATCTCAGCATCAATGAAAGCTTGGCTCATCTCTTTAGAGTAACCCGAAGATGTCGCTCCATCTTCATCGATATCAACGGTAATAAACTGAGCACCCATACTTTGAATTTGTTCACGTACTTCTTTACGAGTATCAAACGCGCGTACAATCGCCCCTAAACTGTTGGCCGTCCCAATCGCTGCAAGACCCGCTACTCCGGCACCAATGATAAGTACCTTTGCTGGATCAACTTTCCCTGCTGCTGTGATCTGTCCATTCAGAAAACGTCCAAAGTGGTTAGCACTTTCTACGACGGCCCTATAACCAGCAATATTGGCCATCGATGAAAGAACATCCATCTTCTGAGCGCGAGAAATACGAGGGATGGCATCCATGGCAACTGCATTAATTTTTTTCTCTGCGAGGGCTTTTAAAAGTTCCTGGTTTTGAGCTGGCCAAAGATAACTCGCGATCATTGTTCCTGATTTAATCTTTTGTATTTCAGCTTGTGTTGGCGGCTGCACTTTTAAAAGAATATCTGATGAATCATAAAGAGATTGAGTTTCAACAATTATTGCTCCAGCAGTAGAAAAATCTTGATCAGAAAAAAGCGCTCTTTGTCCTGCACCTTTTTCGATTAGGACTTCAAAACCTTGTTTGATGAGGCGCTGAACAGTTTTAGGAGTAGCGGCCACACGGTTTTCATTAGGCAGAGTTTCTGCCGGAATACCAACTTTCATGAGATCTCCATCAGTTTAAATAAAATTCTAAGTACCTAATTTTTTCACCAATAAGCTAGATACTCAATCAGGAAAATTGAGTTAAAGACCGAGGTTTTGACTCGGGAAAAATGGTCCATGTTTTGCTTTGAATGAATAAGCATTTAGTACACCGGAGGTATTTATGGCCCAGGATATTTTTCATCAAGAGACTTACCAAAAAATAACCGTGGAAAGAGGCCTAACAAATTTTAAGTCCTACGCTATTATGCACTTTCACCCACGCTACTTCTTTTTAGATTCTATCGGATTAATTTGGTCCATTTATTTCTTATGGGAGCATAATTGGGCAACGGCCTTAGGTTCTTTATTATTTGGTCGATTGATTGGATTAATTTCAGTCATGAATTTGGATGTGGA